>CAZWOY010000063.1:0-13444 GCA_964635255.1 uncultured bacterium | reverse complement strand
TATTTTCCCAGTAATTGCTCATGAAGCGAGCTTCGCCACGGAACATGAAAATGGCTGGCTTAATCACATTGAGTGCGCGCTTCAGCGCGCATGAGGCGCTCGATACGCGCTGAAGCGCGCACTCAATGTGATAGCGCCAAGATTCTATTATCACAGTAAATAGCAGGTCGAACACCCTTGTTCGACATCTTGCCCATAGGCAGTCATTCCAGCGAAAGCTGGTATGACTGCCTATGGAAGCGTTATTTTCCCAGTAATTATTCATGAAGCAAGCGCTGTCGTTTAATTAATCCGATCAATAATTTCAGTTTAATCAAATTGTCCATTTATAAATGGATTAAACGCTTTTTCAAGCTCTAACGTCGTATCGGGACCATGACCGGGATGGATCCGCGTATTATCGGGATAACGCCAGAGTTCCCGTCTGATTCCGGCAATCTGTCTTCTGTAATTGCCCGTGTTCGACGTCCCGCCCACCGAACCTGCGAACAATGCATCGCCGCTGAAAATACTACCGTTGATATAGAGGACAATCATATCCTCCGTATGACCGGGTATGTGATGAATAACTCCTCGAAATTCGCCGATTACAACGGCGTCCTTTACTTCAGCCGTTCCCGAGATCGTTTTCATTTCCGGATACAGTTTCTGATAATCATCGATAAACGTGTTGTGGTCGTAGTGTCCGTGAGTAATAAATAAAGATTTCGCCTTCAGATTGTTTTCCTCGATATATTGCGGGATGGCGTCGCTGTAAAAACCTGCGTCGATAATTATTGCTTCCTTGGATTTCATGCAGGAACACACGAAAATGTTTACTTCGTTATCCTGCGCCGACAAAAAGGCTTTCACGGCAAATTCATGGTTGTTCATTTATCTTACTGCTCCTTTTGCCTGATTTTAGCTCGATCCCAGACGGCGGCGTCCCGGTCTGTATCGTTAAATTGACAACCGAACGCCCCTGCAGCTCTCAGCACTGTCCGTTTCAGATTGCAATTATTAAAAACAGTCGTATAAAATTTAGCGTTCGTAAATCTGCTGTAAAAGACGTCGCAATCTTGGAAAAGTCCTTTATAACAATATACTCCATTGAAATTAGCTCGTTTGATATTCACGGATTCGAATGAGGTTTTAACTATTTTCGAACCGCCGATTAATGAAAATTCAAAATTCGAGTTTTTGACGCTGCAATCGGTAAATGAACTCCAGGGCGAGAACATTCGTTCAGCGTTTATATTCTCGAAGCGAACATTTTTTAAAAATGATTTCTCTAAATCAGCGCCGGCAAGCTGCGAATCGATAAAATCCGTATCTGTAAAAGCGCAATTGCGTAAAAAGGCGTCTGACAAATCTGACTTTGAAACGACAGTATCTTTAAATATGCAGCCATTGAACAGCGAACGTTGGAAATCGCCGTTTATCAGGCTAACATTTCGAAAACCGGAAGCTGAAAAGTCACATCCGATGGCGATCATTCCGGTAATTTCAGTTGCGTCGAAATCTGCGTTTCTGAAGTTGGCGTCTTGAAAAGCGTGTTTTTTTAAGGCTAACTCTTCGATGCGCCTTAGCCATTTTTCTCTATCTTCAAGATGAAACCAGCAATAATCGCTTTCGTACAAGGCTCTCAGCGTGCATTGTGAGTTTTTGCATGAAGCGCTCAAGTTTTATTCTCCGTCTTTTTTAAATAATTCACTGTGCAATTCTTCGTATCGATCCTTCCCGCTTGCGAACATCAATAATAACGGACATTTTTCTCTCGCCAGAGATATTACTTTTTGAGCGATGTTTCTAATATCCCACTGAGCGTGCTTGTCTTCGCGCAGTCTTGAAAAGTGAACGAGTTCCCTCGCGTTTGCCTGAAATAGAACCCGCCTGCGATGAGCGTTTGTCAGCGCGTATTGTGCGGCGTCCTTTTCTAATTCAGGAAGATATGAAAGCAGTTTATCATAAAAGTCTTCCGATTTCTTCGTAGCTTTCAGGAATAAAACATCCGCATCGGCTTTTTCAATATCGGGCGGTATCGTCACACCCAGGTCGGTGTCATAGGGCTGGGAAATCAGACTCGCCATGCGGTGGCGTTTTATCTGAGCAAATGCGGATGAACTCAATGTAACGCTGAAAACAAACGTTCCAATTTCAAGCTCCCTCCTCACCGGTACATGACTATTTAAATAGGAATGACCCTTGATAAGCAGTTCATGTTTTTGGTTTGCGTCCAGCCTTTGGGCGAGTTTCTTTGCCTGAGTTATCGTACAATTCCCGGAACCAAACAGCAGGGACGCTACAACATTATTTTCGCCATCCTCAGGGGCGGAAACAAGCACGACGTCCTCGATTTCCTCATCCGGAAGGGAAGATGCGTTGTTAATGGAAAATCGGCGCAATTCCCTGTTGGATTTTTCATAGTTTTTATCCGGTTCTGTATAGCGGATAAGCGATGGCGCGACCTTTCGCACCTCTTCGTGTATTTGCGTTCCCATCAATCTGATTTCGCTAAGAAGTGACCGATTGAATGAGCGCGCCATTTGTTCTGCGGTGCGCGCATTTATGGTAACGCCGACCTGACCTCTTGTCGCCAAAGGCATAAGATAGCGAGCATCCTCCTGCGCTTTTTGCCTGCGTTTTTCCTCAGGCAGGTCGCTATTGAATTTATGCAGGATTTCTATTAATTCGGCATAAGTTTCAAACAGGTTTTGGCAAAGCTCGGTCATCTCCCATTTCAAACCCGCCTTTAATACCTCATCGGGAATCATGAAATCGCCGGAAAGAGGTATATATCTTTGCGAAGATTCGGTATATGAAGCCAATCGGTGCAACTCCAACGCTTCGATGGCAAGTCTCGAAATGCCGGTTACATCAAGATTAAAAACAGCATGCTCAGCAACAGAGGAATGTCCAAAACCGAAAATAATTTTCTCATTGCTGCGCCTTGCGCGATTAACGGATGCGCGCGAGTCGATGCGAAGTTCGCGAACGCCTTTTTCACTGCGGCTGATTCTTGCATAAGCTGCAGAAATTGTCTCTGGCGTCAGCGGATCCTCCGACAGGTCTTCAAGCAGCTCGCGCAATCGGATCGATTCCGGACTGCCGTGTGAAAACTCATCGTTTATCTGACGGATCAGTTCAAAAAGTTGAACATCGACGTTGTATCCGGCTAAAGCGACGTGCATTTTCCTTCCCGATGTTTGATGAAACTTGCTTTTTGTAATCTAAAAAAACATGAATGTAAATGACAAGTTCGTTAGTTAATAATAAACAGAATCAATCTATATTACAAACAAACGCCAAACGTTCGACCTTGTATTGTGAGATTATTAAACCGTATATTTTAATATGCAAGACAGACGTTTCATACGAACCTTCATCTTCCTTGCGGCATGCTTTATATTTCCACTGGGCTGCATCGAACATACCTATAAGATAACAGCGCTTCCGTCCGATAGAGCCAAATTAGAATATCAGGCGAAAGGCGATACGCTTGATCTGCATGACGGCAAAGAACTGCTGCCTGATTCAACAGAATGGAATATCCGGCGGTCGGTCGAGGAAAAAGACAATGAAACCATCCATATAATCGATGCGGAAAATACGGCGGAAACCTTGAAGGAAATTTCGTCTAAATTTAACTGGCAGGACAGCCCGGAAGATACGATATATTTGCAGCGTGATTTTAATATTTCGAAGCAATGGCTTATCTTTGGCGATAAATATACTTTCCGAGGCATGTTTAAATCGAGAAGATTCAAGGAAAAATACGGCGATATCTGGGACTATGTCCCTGAAGAATGCCGGGTTCTTGAAAACGACGCGACGCTAAGCTCAGTTCCGGCTGAGGAAATAAAAGTCCTGGAAAGAAAATTTGCGACGGGCGTTCTTCAGTGGAATTTAGTAAGATATGAGAAAAGATTCAAAAAGGTATGGGAAATATTGAAGCGTAAGCAAGGGCACGCCATAGACGATACTTCGCTGACAGCATTTTCTATCGCCTCTACCGCCTGGTCGGAGGATCTACGCCAGTATCTGAATCAAATGGATATTCCTAATCCCAATACCGTCGATCTCGAATGGTGGGGGGATATTAAATCGGTATTTATGGGCGGTTTGGTCGATCTCGCCGGAGTTGAACATGCAATTTTAATTCGTGAAGTCAGCGAAAGCCTCGAAAGTGAATATCAGATATCCAAGGATATCGAGGACGATAAATTTGTAGTTAAGGTTCTAATGCCGGGCAAACCAGCCGGCTCAAACGGGCGGAAAGACGATGCGGGCTTTCAAACGTGGGAAATGCCGGGCGAAGAACTGCTAAACAAGGATTTCATAATGGAAGCGAGTTCATTTGAGTTTTCCTATTGGCGGATAGCGCTGTTCGGCGTGGTTTTGGTTTTTGGAATTAGAATGATAAAACGAATACTGACCAGAAAATAGTCTTTCGACTCGATCCCAAATTAACGCCTGGAATGTATATCAGAATTGTCAATCCATTACACTAACAAGGTTTAAATGAATCGTAATTATCCCAAATGGCTTGAAACCGCACGAACCGCCGCTGTAATTGGCGGAGATTTACTGATGGATTATTTTGGCAAAGTCAACGCGGCTACGATCGAATCCAAACAGAAGGGCGATTGGGTTAGCGAAGCGGATAGGGCTTCGGAGAAGGCAATCGTTGAATATTTCAAAAAGGAAACTCCCCAATTCGATATCCTTACCGAAGAAGAAGGAGCGGTTTATTCAGACACGAAAAGCCGCTGCAGATGGATAATAGATCCGCTTGACGGCACGACGAACTTTTTGCGTGGTTTTCCTGTCTGGGCGGTATCCATCGCCTTGGAAGAGCGAACGGAATCTGACGAAAAATGGGGAAGAATTGTAATCGGCGTAATAAATTGTCCGCCGCAGAATGAGGAATATTGGGCGGTGGTCGATGGCGGCGCGTTCAGAAATGGTTCACGCCTCGAAATATCAAATGACCGCCCGTTTTCAGAAAGCCTGTTAGCCACAGGATTTCCCTTTCGAACCAGAGAATTAATACCGGAATATATGGATTTATTCTCTGAAATAATGAAAAATTGCGCTGACGTCAGGCGCCCCGGCGCCGTCGCGATGGATTTGTGCTGGTTAGCAAGCGGCGTCTTCGATGGATTCTGGGAGCTCGATCTGGCGCCCTGGGATATCGCCGCCGGATCGCTGATTATAAATGAAGCGGGTGGATATACCGGAAATTTTCAGGGCGGGGATGATTTTCTCACTACTGGAGATATCGTAGCCGGTAAATCCGAAATCTTTGAAAAACTGACAAAATTAACCCAAAAATACTTCCCACATTCCAGAAACGTGGATAAATCAGTAATTTAATCCGACTTAGGTTTCTCGGATTTATTTTTATCTGTCTCCCCGGTTGATTTATCAGCGGAATCGTCTTTTTGAGGAGAATTTTCACTATCCTTGTCGTCGGTCAATCCGGTTTTAAACTCCTTAATCCCGACGCCGAGACTTTTCATCAGATCAGGAATGCGTTTAGCGCCGAATAAGATAAGGACAATCATTATTACTAATACTATTTCCCATGGTCCGAATCTCATAGATTCTCCTTGTAGTTTTTTAGTCCAGTAAAGCCGAAATCTTGATTTTTAAACTGGTTTCGAGATATTCAAGATCAATCGGCTTGTTAATGAAATCAACTGCACCAAGTTTTAAGGCTTCTTTACCAAGGTTATCCTCCTGCATCGCCGTTATCATAATAACGGCTACTTTTGGATCAAGTTCCTTAATCTCTTGAAGTAAATCAATTCCATCGGCTCCGTCAAGATTAATGTCCAACAGAACCAGATGCGGTCGGGCGCGTTTTACAAGCGGGATCACTTCTGACGAATCGTCTGTATAAAACGTTTCGTAACCTTTGCGCGTTAAAAAACGGTACAGGATATCGCCAATCGATTCCTCGTCATCGACGACTAAAACCCGTATTGGAATGTCTGAAAGTTTTGTTTTCATGAATCCTCTTAAAAACTACGTAAACAAATTAAATCCAGTAAAGCCTTAAAGTCAAGTAAACACAGTCTTTAATATACTCGACTTGCTTGTTCGCCGGATTTTTCATCGACAGTCCATAGTACTGCTCCGCCCGCGAGGAAAAATAAACCTAAAGATAAAATCCCACTCTGGACTCCTCCTGTAATTAATACGGCTGTACCGTATATTAACGGTCCGAAAATACTCGCAAAACGACCGCTGACTGCAAAAAAACCGAAAAACTCGGCCGATTTGCCGGGAGGCGTGAATTTCGCCTGCATAGCCCGCGCCACAGTTTGACTCCCGCCCATCGCCAGGCCTGCGATTAAACCGATTATAAAGAAATCGATGCGCGGGTCTATCAGCCATCCGATAAAATACGCCCAGCAGATGATTGTCAACCAAATAGCTAATGTAATAAAAAGGGTATTTTTATTCCCGATGCGATCCGATAGCCATCCGAATCCAAATGATCCGATTAAACCAGTGAATTGTATCATAATAAAGAAACCGATCAATTCTACAGCTTCAAGACCGATTACGTTCGCTCCAAAAATGGAAGCCATAATAATTACGGTTTCGACGCCATCGTTGAAAATTAGGTAGGAAATAAGAAACCGGACCAATTGCCTGTATTTTCGTATATCCCGTATTGTGGTCGAAATCCTGTTCCATCCAATTTTCGTCAATTTCACGAGCGATAGTCGTTCCCGGGTTCTCGGCTTGTCCTTAAGCCAGAAAACGGTAGGCAACGCAAAAACACCCCACCACAATCCGGCAATAATCATGCAGTGACTAACGGTAAATCCACCCTTTTCTATTCCAAACAACTCCGGTTTTATAAGCAGAGCAAGATTGAGCGCCAGGCATAATCCTCCCCCCAGATATCCAAGTCCCCACGAGACGCCGGAAAGCCGCCCATACGAATCAGAATCGCCAATATCGACGAGGAATGCGTTATAAAAAACATTGCCGCCGGCAAATCCTAAGTTCGCCGCTAAAAATAAAAGCGACGCTAACAGAATATCGCCTTCGTTTACAATTGATAACGCAATTGTTGCCGCAACGCCTAAGTAGCAATATATAACTAACATTCTTTTCCGAATTGACGCTTGATCCGACATGGCTCCCAGAATCGGCGAGGATATGGCTACAACGGCTGTAGAAAATGCAACAAGATAGTTCCAGAGGACGGCGCCTTCGAATCTGATATCTCCTAAGAAGGTCGTCAGTACGACGCCCTCGGATCCGCCGGCAATAACTTCCGAAAAATATTGATTGAAAATAACGGCTAATACGATCGTCGCAAAAGCTGAATTGGCAAAATCGTAAACAATCCAGCCCACTGAACGCTTATTTAATAATTTCATTGACAAAAACATCTCTCAAAAAAAATCCTCGACCGTAATCGAGGATTTATGTATATAATGTTTTTCATCGGAAAATGGTGAGGGTGGCGGGAATCGAACCCACGACCAACGGCTTAAAAGGCCGGTGCTCTACCGGCTGAGCTACACCCCCGGAATATTTATCGTCTGTTTGCGATCGCTTCCCACTGAAATATATTTTACCGGTATTTCAGTGAGGTTTTCAATTCGCTTCACATAATCTTGCGCATTTTTTGGCAATTCTTCAAAATTCCTCACGTCTGAAATGGGAGTCATCCAACCGGGCGTCGATTCGTAAACGGGTTTGCAATTTTCTAATACGCGCACCTCTGAAGGAAAATGGTCGATCCGTTTCCCTTCAAACTCGTATCCGGTGCAGATATTCACTTCTTCAAAGGAAGAGAGTACATCCAATTTCGTTAACGCCCATGAATCGAAACCGCTGATGCGTTTCGAATATTTAGCTATAACAGCGTCAAACCAGCCGCATCTGCGGGCTCTGCCGGTGGTGGCGCCGAACTCGCCGCCGGCGTTGCGCATTTTCTCTTCCAGTTCCTCGTCGAATTCGGTTGGGAATGGTCCCATACCGACGCGCGTCGTATAAGCTTTGACAACTCCCAGCACGTGATCTATTTTCGTAGGTCCAATTCCCAAACCCGTAATCGCTCCGCCTGCAGATGGATTAGACGAAGTCACAAAAGGATATGTTCCCCAATCGATATCCAGCAATGTACCTTGCGCTCCTTCGCATACTATATATTTCCCCTGATTAATCGCATCATTCAGAAAAATAGATATATCTTTAACAAACGGATCGATTTTTTTGTCAAAATCTAAATAATAAGACATTATTTCTGCAATATCAAGTTTTGGTTCGCCATGCAGATCATGTATCATCAGGTTGCTATCGGCAATCGCACACTCCAACTTGCCGGCAAAGACGTCTCTGTCAATAAGATCTACGATTCGAATGCCAATGCGTTTATATTTATCCGTATAAGCGGGACCGATGCCTCGTCCGGTTACGCCAATCGCCTTGCTGCCCAGCGTTTTTTCATTCAACTGATCGCGAACTTTATGGTAGGGCATTATCAAATGCGCCCGGTGGCTAATAAACAATCTGCCTTCGACCTGAACGCCGAGTTTATCCAGTTCCTCTATTTCATTCATTAACTGAACCGGATCTATTACCATTCCAGTTCCAAGAATACAAACGCAGTCGGGATTAAAGATTCCAGAGGGAATCAGGTGCAAAATAGACGTTTCGCCATCTCGGACGATTGTATGTCCGGCATTCGCTCCTCCCTGGTAACGGGCGACAATGTCAGAATTCTGGCTTAATAGATCGACAATTTTACCCTTGCCTTCATCCCCCCACTGAGCGCCGACTACAACTGTTACCGGCATGCGATCTCCCTATTTAAGGACGACACTACTTCTTACGTTTGCTTCCCACCATTTTACCGGTGCGTTCCGCCCATTCGATCAAGATTGGACTGGCGACAAATACGGATGAATAGGTACCGATAATGATTCCTATCAGCAACGCCAATGAAAAATCATGCAAAACTTCTCCGCCCTTGAAAAACAAGACGAGTACTACAAGTGAAGTCGTCAGCGAAGTAATCACCGTTCGCGATAGATTATCATTGATCGATCGATTAATAATCTTAGCGTAATCCGCGCCCTTATAACGCTTTAAGTTTTCTCGAATACGGTCGAATACAACGATCGTATCATTCAGCGAATAACCCACAATCGTCAGAAAAGCGCCGATAATGACAATCGATATTTCTATATCTAAAACGCTGAATAGACCGAGCGTAATAAGAACGTCGTGAAAAAGCGCTGCGACCGCGGCAAAGCCGAACAACAACTCGAATCGCCACCATAGATAGAAAATTACTAAAGCCAATGCGGCTAAAACCGCTAAAATTGCCTGGACTCTTAGCTCGGCGCCGATTCTTGGTCCGACGCGGTCGATAGCTCGAACGTCGATTTTGTATTCAGGATAATCTTCATGCAAAGCGTTGATAAACCGGCTGGCGGCGTCTCTTCCCTTGCCGGCAAAGATCCAGACTTTTGAACCGTCTAATTTTTGATGCTCTATAAGTCTGGGATCTATTACATTAGCCGAATCTAACGCGGTTTGAACCTGTTTCTCAGGCAATTCTGTTTCAATGGCTACGTAACTGACGCCACTTAGATCCGGTATAGTTGTCATATCTAACTGATCATTGGGAACTACCTGCCAGGCTCCCGGATCCGTCATAGCCTCAAGACTACCCCGTATTAAAGCTTCAGGCGGTCTATACCTGACTTTTTCTTTCAGTTGAACTATAATATCCTCACCGGTAGCGGAACGGCTCATTTTTACTTCGCTGTTCCCAAGCCCGATATCGTTCAACGTATTGCGAACCATTTCTTCATCGATTGGCGGCGAACCTTCCGGTTCTTTTACTCGTATTTCAATCTTCAGACCGCCCTCGAAATCGATCGAATAGTTTGGACCGCCATGCAGCACAAGTGAAATGAGGGAGCTCAGGATCAAAATTCCCGATATTACCAGGGCAGTTTGCCTCTTCCCAAGAAAATCGTATTTAGTTTTACCGAATATTTTTAGCATTTTAGTTTTCCCTCTCCACTATATGCTTAAACGCTGTAGATTGCGTTTGCTGGTGATATAATCGAAAATCAGCCTGGTTACGACAATCGCAGTAAACAAACTGGATACAATTCCAATTGACAGCGTCACAGCAAATCCTCGTATTGGTCCTGAACCGAATTGCAATAGCACTAAAGCTGCGATCAACGTTGTGACATTCGCGTCCAGAATCGTGCTAAAGGCTCTGTCGTAACCGGATGATACAGCGTGCCAAACGGTCTTGCCCGTGTCAAGCTCCTCGCGAATTCTCTCGAATATCAGCACGTTTGCATCGACCGCCATACCGATAGTTAAGATAATACCGGCAATACCCGGCAGCGAGAGCGTAGCGCCCATGCCCATCGCTCCGAAAAAGGCTAATCCCGCAAAGATAAACACAATGTTTAAAATCAGCGCAACATTGGCGATTATTCCCGACATTCCGTAGTAAATCACCATAAAAATAATTACTAAAATCATACCTATAATGGCGGAAGTTGCGCCCTTACGAATCGAATCGCGCCCCAGACTTGGACCTACTGTTCGTTCTTCCTCGATCAAAACCGAGGTCGGCAGCGCCCCTGCGCGCAGCACTATGGCGATGTCTTCGGCTTCTTCAACCGTTCCGACGCCCTCGATTATGGCGCCGCTGCCGGCAGTAATTTTAGAGCGAATGTTCGGCGCCATGTACACTTTTTCATCAAGTACAATTGCAAGGCGTTTGCCGATATTAGCGCCCGTTACTCTCGAGAAAGTTCGACCGCCGGCTCTGTTAAAACTCAACGATACGATCGGTTGCCCGGCGGTTCCGGGGTTGTTATAGCCTGAGGAAATATCAACCCTCGCATCCGCAAGACCTGCGCCGGTAAGCTGCGCCCGGTATTTAACCAAATAAAGTATATGATATTTATTGCCATCGCCGACGTCTTCAGGTTTAGCTCCCCAAAGGAATTGAGTATCTTCCGGAAAGATCTTTTTCACTTCAGGATCGGCTAATATAGTTCTGACTTTGCGCACGTTTTCCTGCGGAACCGCTATATCGCCTCGAATACCGCGCAACAAAGAAGTAAAAGGATTTTCGCTTGTGTCGAATTCCGTGGCTTCTTCTTCAGTAGTATCTGCGGCTCCCATATCTTCAATATCTGCGGATAAATCCAGAGCGTCTTCATCAGTATCGGCAGTGTCGTTTGCAGCGGCAGCCATGTCTTCGTCAGGCTTTATTTCTTCTTGTCCCGCAGACTTTTCAGGCTCTGCTTGTTCTTCCTCTAAAACGTCAAATTCATCAGAGGCTGGCGCGCCGTCTTCGGCTTCCTTTTCTCGCTTTTCCGCCAAATGTTTGTCAATTGCTTGCAGGAGTTCCTGAGCTTTTTCGGGATCCGAAAGCAATTTAAACTCGAGCATGGCTGTTCTTCCTATCAGATCGCGAGCTCGCGCGGGATCCTGAACGCCGGGAAGTTCTAAAATGATGCGCCGGTTTCCCTGCTTTTGAATCGATGGTTCCGAAACCCCAAACTGGTCGATTCGGTTGCGAAGAATTTCGAGTGAACGATTGATTGCGTCTTCGGATTGTTTTGAAACCTGATTGATTATCGATGCATTCGATTCGCCGGCTTCGCCGAAGTACTGTGAGAGCTTAACGCCTTCATACTCAAAGACGTCCGTTAAAATCGTCCCAAAATTCGATCCAGGATTTGATCGAAGTTCCTCATCGACCCTCGACAGAAGTTGTTCGAGCTTAGCGTCCCTTTGCCGCGCCATGTTTTTAAGCAATTGAATAAGATCGACTTCTAAAACAAGATGCATACCTCCCTGCAAATCCAAACCGCGTTTTATCGCTTTTTTCCTGAACTTCAGCGATTTTTCCTGAAGGCTGCCTTGCAAGTACTTTAAATCTTCAGTAATCTCTTCCTTTTTATCCTGCGCAATATCCAATGTCTCTAATTTTTCACGGAGTATTGACTCGTCCTTGTATAAGCTTTCAATTACATAGGAGTAAGACAGACCCATCTCTTCAGCCAGTTTCTGGGCTTTATTTTCTTCTTTCTGGCGAATCAACTCATATCTGAATGTCGGGTATAAAAAGTACCCCGCCATTATGAGGATAATCGCTACTACGACAAATCTTGGTGTTAGCTTTCTCTGCTTCATGCAAAAAAATTCCTGCAAAGGTTTAAATCATGAACAAGCTTACAATATACTTTTCTCTTTCACTGAAGTCAACATTTTTTACGGATAAGACATCGCATTTTACTAATACAGCCAATGTTCTATCTTTTTTAGTATATATCGAGGGTTTATACCACTCATGCACGGGATGCTGTTATCGAGCGGGCATTTTTTTCTGCCGTGATTTGTACAAGGTCTGCACCATAGATCGGCGCCGGCGATGATTGCTTTTTCAGTGTGCGGGAAAAATCCAAATCGCGGAGCCGTCGATCCGAAGATTATCACCTGCCTGCTTTGCATAGCTGTGGCAAGATGCGCCGGCGCGGAATCGCCGCTGATTGTGAATATGGCTCGACGGATTAATTCAGCCGATTGCAGTATTGTTAAGCTGCCGGCTAAATTATTTTGTTCGGATGGAGCAATTCGCGAACAGAGAGCATAATCGGTTTTCCCGCCAATAAGCAAACATTCTATGCCGTGTTCATCAGTTAGCCTTCTAATCAATTCAATATAATATGCCTCGTTCCACATTTTAGTCCGCCAGACTGATCCGGGCGCAATTACAGCAAACTTCGCTTTTTCTAAATGTCTTTCACTGATTAATCGATCGATGAATTTAACATCTTCCTCTTTGGGAATTACCTGAGGCAACCCTGAATCGGTAATCGGAAAAAAATGTTTTAGCAATGATAGATTCCTTTGACCCTCATATAGATTATAATCATAAGGAACGCGGTATGTATGAAAATAACGGCCTCCCCCCCGGTCGAATCCTATCCTTTCAGGAATGCCGGCTTTAAAGGCAAGATACCCGCTGCGAAATGACCGGTGTGGTATGAACGCAATATCGAATTTCTCGCTTTTTACTCGGTCGATTGTGTTGCGTAAATTTTCTGTTCTGTTCTTTTTTTCTTTCTTCGGCAAAGCGATGGTATTTTCAACTTGATTGTCTATTATTGAGACGCATTCAGGGATGGTTAAAGCACAGATTTCACTTAAAGGAAAGCAGTTTTTAATCGCTCGTATTAGCGGAGTTACTAATATGACGTCACCGATAAAGGCGGTTTGGATAATGAGAATTTTGGAGGGTTCTGATTTAAAACTGCTCAATAGATTTAGTATTCTACTTTTGTTACTCATTAGATCAATTTAAATCAGTAGTTGCTAATGAAGCGAGCTTCGCCACGGAACATGAAAATGGCTGGTTTAATCACATTGAGTGCGCGCTTCAGCG
>CAZWOY010000062.1:0-13463 GCA_964635255.1 uncultured bacterium | reverse complement strand
TATTGCGCTAATGTTAGCAAAACAACTGATCTCCCAAAAGATAAAACTATTTTATACGCTTATTAATAGCAGCTCGAACACTCTTGTTCGATATCCCGCCTAGGGCGCTGGAGTTCCCGGCTTCGAGTTCTTTGCGCCTACGTTGCCAAATCGATTTAAAAAATAATCTCATGCCTTTTCAAGATAATGACAAAACTCTTAGACAGTCTGCATCGCTGAAAAAGTTCGCTTTTCTCTCGCTTGATCTTTTGTTTTCGTGATTTTATTCATTAGATTAGTAATACTTTTACAGATTGGAGTCTAACTTAATACAGGGGGTCGCTGTGTTGGAATTTAGATTTATTCGGATCGCGCCGCTTTTCATTATACTGAGTTTACTTTTCATTGCCGGATGCGATGAATCTTCGGAGACCGAACCCGAATCGGTTCGCAATCCGGTGTTGTACGTTGGAAATCAGGCGGGGGGCGCCGGGAGTCTTAGTTTTGTGGATATTCAAACCGAGGCGGTCGTCCGCAACGCGGGCGATTTGACGGGATCGCCTTCAGATTTTTATTTACGGGACAAGATGTTGTATGTAATTAACTACACTTCGCATAGTCTGGTGATTTTTACACTCAACGACGACAACACTGTAAGCAAGGATACGACAATAGACCTGGGAGCCGCGCGTTTAATCGGTCCTAAGCATATTACCGGCGTTGAGGGAGGTATGATTTACATCAGTAATTATAATGCCGGAAACGTTTCGGTATTCAATCCGGATACGCGGCGGGTTGAGATAGATATCAGAGTTGGTTTATCGCCGACCGATCTGGTTCATGTCAACGGCAAAATTTACGTATGCAACTCCGGCTACAATCCCACAACGCAGAATTACGAACCGGCTGCGATCAGCGTCATTCCCACCGGTACGAACCGGGTTGAGAAAGATATTCAGATCGACGGTTTGAACCCAAGAGCCATGGCTGTCGATAGCCAAAACAGGATTCATATATTGTGCAGGAACGACGGCGCCGCCAACGGCGGAGAAGTTTTTGTCATCGATTCCGGCACGGATACGCGCGTCGATTACACAAGACTCGGCGGGAGTCCGGAGGACATAGCGATAACTAAAGCGGGAATCGCATACGTCGCCGCCGGCGGCTGGGGAACCGATCCGGGGTACATCTATCGCTACAACGCCTCTGACGGCTACCCGCTAAACGGTCCGGAAAATCCGATTGAAACCGGAACCGGCGCCAGCCGGATTATCGCCTATTCGGACAGCACGGTATTTGTTTCCTGCAAGGATGCGAACAAGGTTGAAAAAATAGTCGGCACAAACCGCGCATCCAGCTATCCGGTAGGAGAAAATCCGGTCCCGTTGATAGTTCGCTGACGGCTGAAATCGGAGTTTCATCTGGTACAGACTTGCATAAATTGTCGAAGAATAAAGATTCTGGGCGTCAACACAGATTCTGAGCGTCACGCGTCCTCGCCTGACGTCAACATAGATTCTGGGCGTCACGCGTCCTCGCCTGACGTCAACACAGATTCTGGGCGTCAGGCGTCCTCGCCTGACGTCAACATAGATTCTGGGCGTCAGGCGTCCTCGCCTGACAGCCGCTCACTCTGCAATCTGGGACAATCTGGCAGTCAGGAATCCACGCTGATGTTCACTGCAGTCATTCCAGCGAAAGCTGGAATCCAGAGAAGTCCGGTTCTTCAAAAGCAAACTGGATTCCATCTTTCGCAGGAATGACCGCCTGAGGTATTTTAGGACGGCCCGGAAAGCGGGATCGACAAATTCAAGGGTTGCAATTTTACGTTTTTATACAACCAAGCGTTGCAAAATTGTACATAATATCCTATAAGGAGTAAAAAAATGGAAAAGAAAAAAGAGTTTTTACATTCATCCCGATACAGTTCGGTATTATTGATATTATTGTTCCTGTTCATAAGTCTCGAATTCGCCGGCTGCGGAGGCGCAAAGCTGATACCGCGCGATCTTAAGGACTATGTATCTCACGACTTAAAAATCGAACGCCGCCGCGTCGAACTGACTCAGCCGTTCAGAACCAGGATCACTCTGCGCGTCGAACCGATGCCGGTGCAGGACGCCCGGCAGGCTGTGCGCGACCTGATCGAATCCTGCATCGAATATTATCAGCGCGACAACATAACCGATTTCATTAACGACACCCTCGTGTACAAAGTCCGCCTCGACGCCGACCCCGACGTAAACATCCAATGGTGGACGGTAGCCGACGATATGCGAATGGCGGTTAATGACGAGATGAACATCAATACCTTCTATGATCGCTGCCGGAAGGAGGAAAATTGGGTGGGCGGATTGGAGTAGTATCTTTAACCGATTCATAATAGATTAAACAGGTTTGTTTTCGTAATATTTTATCTGTTTAATTTGCTAAATCAGTTTTGAATAAACTGCGCCATTAGCTTTTTCGACCAATTTTAACTTTCGTTAAAATTTGGCGTTAACATGAAATGCGAAGATTGCAACCCCCGGTCGATACCGAAATCCGCCATGATCAGGCTGGATTGAAAGAAAGTTGCGTATTAGTCAGCGTTCTGTTGGATATTCGCGCAGTGGGATTAACCTATGAAGAGATTTCTATTTTCGTGTCTTGATAAATAATCGATAAGGTTTACTTTCCTTTTAACGGTCTATATATTGCATTTTCATTCATCTAGATCCGAATGTTTCGAAGCGTGATCTATGGTGGAATTTACGGTGTTTTCTATAAAAGATTCTTAGCGCGCTCCGAATAAATTCGGCGATAATTTAAACATCCACCTTAAAATGGACGTGCCGATAAAAAATCTCGTTTGGATCATTATCGTTTCAGCGCTCGGTTCGATTCCTGCCCTGGCTCGGGAAAATTTTCATTTTTCAGTGACCGACAGCGCTTCGATTACAACCAGATCGATTGTGGCGCAAGGCAGGTTTATAAATCAAAATGTACCGTGCATCGCTTCCTACGTCGACGGTCATATCGCGATCTTGCCGATTCTTGACGGCAATGTACGTGTTCATTTTCAGTTTATCTCGCCGGGTACGCCATGTATCGGTTCAATCATATTTAACTCTGATAGTGATCCCGAAGATGAATTTCTTTTGTTGATTCAGTCGAAAGAATCCGCGCACCTTGCTCTATATGGTCATGGGGCGAAAAACGTCAGATTCTTTACGCTGTTTACTCCGGAACCGAATGAACTATGGGAAGGCTGGCTCGATTTAATCGCCGCTTTTATTCCCAATGAGCCAACTCCCACTGTCATCGGAGCCGTCAGAACAAATTACTCTCCGCATGGATCCCGGCTTTTGTTCGGATTGGACCTTGGCAATGAGCCTGAATTAAAATGGGTGAAAAATATTACACAGTCTTTTGAGAGTGTCGTTTCCCTTCCCATGAACGATCGATTTATGGCCGTTTTCGGGGGGCATGCGACATTAAATGAATTGTATTATAACGACTCGCTTTTCATCGACGATCATTCCGACTTAACCGCAGTCAGCGCAAACGGCGAAATAATCGCAGTGGACGAATACGGTATAAGAAATCCGAGAAGCCCTGATAAAGCCGGTTACATGCACACCTGGGTCAAACTCCCGCCCGCGCCCGATCCAACCGATCCCATAGTAGTCGCTTTGCGCGGATCGGTAGAATATCAGGATACACTCGACGGCTTGATCGGCTGCTACCGGCTCGATTATGAAGGCAGACGGTGGGAAACTTTCGATACGGCGAGATTCGACATTGACGAAAATCTCATAACGTTAGATCCGGACGAAAACGGCAATTGGCGTTTTTTTTCAAAATTCAGCGGCGAAAGAAGACTTGCATTATTAACGTACTCACCGGCTGAACATAGGTGGGTTATGACGAAGACATCCGACAAAGCGCTGGGAAATCCGCATCGATTTTTATGGAATCTGACTTCATCCGACGGTGAAAAGTGGTTTGTATTTAGATCTTTTTACGGAGCTTATTCTTATTTAGAGGCGTTTTCGTACAATAATGACGATAAACATGTTCTGATTAAGCAGTTCGAGAAAGAAGGGACAGGAATTTTTCCGCTTTTAATGAATGAGAATGAAGTTCCGAGTTTTTTCTATGGGTTCAATAAACCTTATCGAATAGCGGAAAATGGAAGGACGGTATGGACGATGGATGTGGTTTATTATGCTTCGATCGTTGAATCCGATCTTTCTAATGGCGGCGGGATTCTTCTCTGGGCGGCGGTGATTTCGATTGGGACTGTGATCGTTTTTATATTGGCGAGGCGTCGAAGACAGCGGGGGGAGAAAAGAAAAACAGGGGATCCATCGACGCATGCTATTTATTCTATTCCCGGGATGATTCAGGAATATGCGGGGGGGGTTCACAAAACGCTTAATAAGCTTGAGATTATCTTCGGCAATTCCTTAGCTTTCAATAAACTAAGAACGGACGTCGAGCGTCTCTATTCGTCAGGTCCGCTTCGCAGACCGGTTTTAATTTGGGGCGAAACCGGCGTCGGCAAATCCTATTTGGCGGAATATCTCATACATAAAGCTGCTTTCCCGAATGGAAATCATCCGTTCATCGAACTTAACGTCGCTTCGTTGCAGGATACGATAGAAGGCAGCGAGATATTCGGCGTGCGAAAAGGCGCTTACACCGGCGCGGTGGACAGACCGGGCAAGATCGAAGACGCTGAGAACGGGACGCTGTTTCTCGACGAAGTTCAGGATTCATCGCCTACTTTGCAGAAGAAGCTGCTGGGCGTTTTACAAAACGGCAGGTTTTGGAGGCTGGGCGAATCGGGAGCCGCGAGGAAGGCGAAAGTTCAATGGATAATGGGCATGTCGGAAAATCCATCCCAGCTTTTACGTGAGGGCAAGTTGATCCAGCCGTTTCATGACCGGATTACGGTTCATGTTTTTCGCATCCCGCCTCTGCGCGAGAGACCGGAAGATATTCTCCCGCTGTGCGATTATTTCTGGCGGAAATATATTCAAACCTTGCCGGAAGAATATCGAGCCGGATACAAGCCGCGTTTTCGAGCAAGCTATGAAGTCTATGAACGGCTGCTTTCTGACCCTCACGAAGCAAACGTTCGCGGGATAGAGAATTTTATCGAGCGTATTGTTCATGATGCATCGGCGTGCAAGACAGTTTTGACTTTACCGGTTTTCGAGCTCCACTGGAAGTTGGACGTCGAAGCGCAATCGGCTTCGCCGTCGGCGTTCGACGCCATAATGAACGCGCCTATTAAAGCGAATGAACCGGCAAAGACAACCTTAGCCAACGCGGGAATCTGCACCTGGGGCGATTTTCTTAAAAGTTACTCCGAATCGGGATTCAACGGATCTAACATGCGGCGTACCGTAGCCCTGCAATCCGGAAGCGTGGGCAGGAACACATTCGACCGATTGTTTAACGAATTAGAACAAACGCTTGGACAAGTGTCCAGAAAACTCGACAGAGGCCGGACAATTGAATATCTTAAGGAGTATCTGAATAAGCCGGATTTAAGTAAGATATTGAAAAATAAACCGTTTAAGTTGATCTAATGGATGCTCCGATTTTTAAGTTGGAATCGGAGCAATTTAAATATAACAAGAGCAAGCTTTTCTTTTCAATTTCCGATTTTATTAATCTTTCGAATACACCATAATTAAGATACTGATTATAAAGAATTTATATTTCTGGCACTAAATTTGTGAAATAAAATGTCCAGTTCGTAAACAAGAATACAATTTTTTTCAGGAGGATAATTATGAAACGTTCGTTACTCACCTTTTCAGCATTGGCGTTTATTTTCTTGTCGGTATTTTCACAAATAAATGCTGAGATTATAGACGTCCCGGAGGATTTTAATACGATTCAGGGAGCTATCGACGATCAGGCGACGCAAGATGGCGATACAATTTTGGTTGCTGCCAATACATATCAGGAAAACATTAATTTTAACGGTAAGAATATAGTTCTTATCGGGAATCCTGATGATCCGGGGCAGGTTGTTATCGACGGGAATCAGGATGGGTCGGTGGTTGTTTTTTCAAATAGCGAAACTGAAGACGCTGTTCTTTGTGGATTAACTTTGCAGAACGGCAGAAACATGAATAATGGAGGAGGCGTTTGGATAAATAACTCCAATCCCACCTTTGAAAATCTGATAATTAAGGAATGCCAGGGTGGATTCGGTGGCGGTATAAGTATGCATGGATGTACATCTGCTTTTAGAAATGTTGTTATTTCTGAAAACCACGCAACATCAAATGGCGCGGGTATGGATATAGCCATAAGTTCAACGCCCGTGTTGATGAATGTAACTTTAACAGGAAATACATCCGACAACCAGGGCGGTGCAATTTGGGTTTATCAAAATTCACATCCCACTCTGATTAACTGCATTCTTTGGAACGATACGCCTCAAGAGGTTGCTTTCCCAAATGATAGAGATCAAGAAATAACTATTTCCTACTCTGATCTCCAAGGCGGAGAGGACGCCATATTGACACAGGGTCGCGGTGAAGTTCATTGGGGCGCGGGCAACCTCGACGCCGATCCGCTTTTTATCGACCCAGACAATGGAGACTACCATTTAACGGAAGATTCGCCTTGCATCGATGCGGGAGATCCGAATTCCGATCTGGATCCGGATGGCACGCAGGCGGATATGGGGGCGTTTTATTTTAACCAGATTCAAAGAGAAATTACCCTAACAATCATAAACGGTTGGAATCTGTTCAGTATTCCTTTAATACCGGACAATCCGCTCAGAGACCATGTTTTTCAAAATCTGAGGAACGAAGTCTGGGATTTATTCGGATTCGATCCACGCATGAGTTATTATCGTCCCAATGAACTCGAGTGCGGCAAAGGATACTGGCTTACGATTAACCGTCGGCGGGACATCGATATACCTGTTCATGGCTTGGCAAATACCGATCCAGTCAGCCTGTATTTATTTTTAGGATGGAATTGCATCGGGAATCCATTTTTAGTCGAAATTCCATTCGAAGAGGTGACAATTGCTTTTGAAAACGAAGTTTACACCTATGAAGAAGCGATCGATGATAGATTAATTTCACCGATTCTTTATTACTTTGGCGGGGTGGATACCGGCTATTTAATCGATGATGAATTTACCCCTCTGCGCGGCTATATGGTGCAAGCATTTGAAGATAGTCTGCTCCTGACTTTTTCTCCGGACGATCCATTGCCATCGCCGGATTTCTATGAACCTGAACGCGACGAACCGAATTGGGGGACATTCGAAGATTGGCGCTTTACTATCTGCGCTTTTACTGCCGGCGGCGCTGATTTAATTACCACGCTTGGCGCAAACGAGAACGCCTCTTACGGATTCAACCCGCGTTTCGATTATCCTGAACCGCCGAACGGACCGAACGGTCAACCGGCGATAAGAGCCTTTTTCCGACACAATGACTGGTTTCCGCGTATAGGCAACGCATTCAACCATGATATTCGAGCGCAGATGGTCGATGAAACGTACATTTGGACAATGCGCGTTGAAACGAATTCCCGGGCAAACGTAACCTTGCTCTGGCCGGAAATACTGCAAACCACGCCACCTGGATATGAATACGAAATTATCGATACGGAAACCGACAGCGTTTTGAATCCCAAAGCTCAACCTTCTTACTCATTTGAATGCAATTTCAATAGAAATATCGACATACGCGTACATAGTTCGCTGTCTGCAAAGTCGAATCGAGAATCTATATTGGATGAATTTGTGATAACCTCTATTTATCCGAATCCATTCAATAATTCAACCAAAATCGAATACAATCTTCCGGAAGCGGCTGATATCAAACTATACGTTCTCGACGTCTCGGGCAGGACGGTATCAAAACTAGTCGAAAGCCGGCGGCTTCGCGGTAGTTATACCGCAATCTGGGATGCATCGGATACGGCTCCGGGATTGTATTTCACAGTCTTAGAGGCGGCAAGTAGAAAAGCTGTTCAGAAAACGATATTGATTAAGTGAATCATGCTTGCATTGCGGCATCACAGAAAATAGTATAACCAGTTTGGCGGATTTCCCCTGCCTGCCAATTACAATTTAGAAAGGCAGGCAGGGACGCCTGCCCCCTCGACAGAGTTTCTATTTTCCAAAGATAATCATCGATAAACAACACAATTGGAGTGATAAAATGAAGTTTTCTTTTACTTTAATTCTCGTTTTATTCGTTTTTACCTTAATGTTAGAGCCATGTTTTGGGCAGAATAATCAGCCTCAAGTACAGGTTTTAACTCCCAATAGCGGAGAAATTTGGGGAATATCGGATCAGGCTGAAATTCGATGGCTTTACATCGACGACGATGGTCAGAACGATTTGGCGAACTCAAGAATAGAGCTATATACTCGGAACGGAGGTTGGAGAGTGATCGAAGTAATCGACGGACCATCGACGCATTTTACTTGGGAGGTCTGCGACGATGTCTGCGATTCTTGCTTGATTCGCGTTACGGTTACGGATCAGGGTGGATTAACTGCGAGAGACAGAAGCGACGGCGAGTTTGAAATTCAAGCTCGACCGCCTTCTGTTAGCGTTCTATATCCAAATGGATTTGAAGCGCTGGTAACGGGAGACAGAATCGAAGTCTCGTGGGAGGTTTCAGATTTAGACGAGTTTGAGGGTATAGGCGAAATCGACTATTGTATCGCCTATTATTTTGATGGGGACGACTGGGAAGAAATCGGCAGAACTCAGAATTATCATAACAGTTATGATTTCGACGTCGAATGGGAAATCCCGGAAACTCCCAGTTCTTCAAAAATTAGTGTAAGGGCTTACGATATACATGGGTTAAGTGGATACGACGAGAGCGATGAAGATTTTTCTATCGTTGACTCAGAATGCAATAGACAACATTTAGCCGCAGGATGGAGCATGATCAGCATTCCGGTTATCCCAAGGAGCAGGCATATAAACTGGGTGTTCGGAGATGATTATATAAGACAGTATGTCTTATATGGTTTCACTCCCGAACGAGGACAGTTCCCGGTTGAGGAAATCGAGCTTGGACAAGGCTATATCATAGGTACGGCTGAATGGGCTGAAGTGGACGTTGATACCTTTACTTACTATGTCGATGATACTTTTGAATTCGATCTTTCGCGCGGATGGAATATGCTGGGGACACCCTACTCGCGACCTGTTCCGCTGTCTGAGAGCGAAGTAATTATAGGACGCCATGATCCGATGAGTTTTGAGCGCGCAAGTTTAAACGGCTATATTGCTCCCGTAGGTTATAATTTTTTCCACAACATGCCAACCGAACATTTGCCCGGCGATTCTCTGCAGCGGTACTACACGCATGATATTCTGCTCCCCTGGCGAGGATATTGGTATATTGCTTACATCGATTCTGTTAGATTAGTTTTATCAAGACCTGATGACTGCCCGACGGATCCCGATCCAATCCCTGAACGTGATGAAGCTAATCAGCCTGATGTAGATAATTGGCATTTAGAATTGCTGGCAATTGCCGGTTCATCAGCCGATGAGTGCAGGTTAGGCTGTAAACCTTCTGCGACGGACGGCATGGATAGAATCTACGATTGGCTTGAACCGCCCCATGATCCGGGAATGAATCCATTAACCATGCATTTCAAACATGCTGGCTGGAATTTCGCGCATGGCTCCGAATTTACAAGCGATATCCGGAATCCCTTTCACGTTGAAAATACGAAAGTGTGGCAAATATCGATCGGCGGCGCTGAAAACGACGTCATAGTGCGATGGGACGCCATCAATCGCACGACGCCAGATAATTTCGAGTTCACTTTAATCGATGGAGCGAGAAATAGGACGATCGATATGCGACAATGCGAGTCATACACTTTTGAAGGAGGAGAATCGCACCGATTTGAAATCAGAGCCTATAATGCGCTCTCAGTCAGAAGGAAAAACGATAAAATACCGACGCATTTCAATATTTCATCCGTTTACCCAAATCCTTTCAACAATTCCACAAAAATCGGCTACGCCATCCCGGAAGCTGGTTTTGTCACAATCAACATCGTCGATATTTCCGGCAGGATCATCCAGGAACTTGCAAATCGATGGATAGGGTCAGGAAATTACTCGATAAATTGGAATGCGGACGAAGTCTCGCCTGGTATGTATTTTGTGGTAATGAGCAATGAAAAGGAACAACGAGTAAAGAAAATCGTGCTGATTAAATAGATTTTAGAGGCTTTTGAAAAGTATGGATTGCCACACCAGATCATAAGAGTTTGTAAAAGAAGGCGCAAAGATAAACATTCTCTTTGCGCCTTTTTTTTACAAAACCTTACTCAAAACTCCTCACTTTATTATTCACGAACCGCTATACCAAACCCTTAAGGTTTACTTTCCTCGCACCCGCTTTTATATTAATTATACGTTAATCCGAACCTGAGATTTCAGGGGACGAGACCGGCGATTGGGCTTTTAAGTCCTGTCTTTGAAAATACTTTTTTCTACATATCCCGAATCGGATCGGTCGGATCGCTGTCCGCTTCATCAGCGGTTGCCGGGCAAATAGAATATTGAATAGAACCTTATGCTTATTTAATGCGCCTGCCTTGTTATCGGTTCTATCGACAGCCCATTGAAACGAATTCCGCTCCGGCGATTCACGATCCATGGAATATAGGAGTTAACTTAATGGTCGATGCTACTAACGTAGAAGCTGCCAATGTGAAAGAAGACGTCTGGGTCCCGACGAGCTGCGGGCAATGCTACTGCATGTGCGGCATTAAAGTGCGGCGGCAGAACGGCATTGTTACACAGGTCGAAGGCAATCCCGACGCGCCGACCGGACGCGGCTCGATCTGCGTCAAAGGCTTGGCGGCGCCGCATCTTCTTTACGATCCTTACCGCGTCAATTATCCACTCAAACGTACTAATCCGGAAAAAGGACTGGGAGTCGATCCCAAATGGGAGCGCATCTCATGGGAAGAAGCACTTGACATTATCACAACCAAGCTGCGCGAATGCCAGAAACGGGATCCGCGAGGACTGTTCTTCCAGGCGACCACCACGCAGGCTTCCGAGATCCGCTTCGGCGTAATCGGATTTATGAAAGCCTTCGGAACGCCTAATTACTGGGTCTCCGGCGGCGGGCTGCACTGCGGCAACGGCGCGCATTTTATGAACGGCATTATGCACGTCTCCTGGTCGATAATCCCGGACTTTGCCAATTGCAACTACGCCCTGAATTTCGGCTGCTCCAAAGGACACGGAGCGGGGCACACCGCCGTTCAGAACGCAACGCAGGTGGCGGATGCGCGCGCGAGAGGATTCAAGAACGTGGTTTTCGATCCGTTTATGAGCGCGCAGGCGTCGAAAGGTCATGAGTGGGTGCCGATCAGAGTCGGTACGGACGGAGCCCTCGCCCTCGGACTTGTCAATTCGCTGATTAACGAACATGGCATTTACGACAAAGAATACTTAATGTACAAAACCAACGCGCCGTATCTGATCCGTCCGTCCGACGGCAGGTATATGCGCGATAAAGAGACGAACAAGCCGCTGGTCTGGGATTTGGTCGATAACGCGCCCAAGGTGCACAACGATCCATCGGTGACGCGAGTGGAATATGAGGACGTCGCGCACGAGGTTGCGCTTGAAGGAACCTACAACGTCGATGGAACCGACTGCCAGCCGTCGTTTGCGCTTCTGAAGGAGCATGTTAAGAAATATACGCCTGAATATGTCGAGAAAATTACCTGGGTTCCGGCAAAAACTATCAGCCGGATCGCCAAGGAATTCGGCGAAGCTGCAGAAATCGGATCTACGGTTACAATCCAAACCGAAAAGGGTCCGAAGAAGATTCCGCGCCGTCCGGTGGCGACTCACTTCTTCAGAGGCTCGCAGGGACATACCAATTCCGGCTGGACGTGCCTGTCGATCGATATGGTCAATCATATTGTCGGAGCCGCCGATACCTACGGCAGCTCGATGGGTTTGGGCGGAACGGTTATGGACGGGTACAAGCCTACGGGCAAACCTTACCAGATTCCCTACCCCTGTCCCGACGGGCTGTTGGTGGCGAGAGCCTGGGTTTACGATCACGTCCCCTATCCGCTGCGCGAGCCGAAGCCGCCGACGAGAATGGACCTGCACGACATGTTCCCGACGTCGATTTACAATGCGTTTACCATTTGCAGCCCGCAGTGGTTCGATATACTTGAACGGTTCAAGATACCCTATCGCCCGGACGTCATGGTCAATTTCGGTTCAAACTCGGTCATGACCATGGGCAACGCCGAAACGGTAACCGAAAACTTCCTTAAGAAGTTCAAGTTCATTTTCTCATTCCAGCTTTACGTGACGGAATTCGAGGAAGCGGTTGCGGATATTGTTCTGCCCGACGCCTGCTACCTCGAGCGGTACACGCCCGCGGTCAGTTTCCCCTCGACCTTTTCGCATCCGCAGGGTGAAGACGACTGGGGATGGACGGTCAGGCAGCCGGTTGTGGAGCCGCTCTACGAACGGCGCGATTTCAATAAGGTTATGTTAGACGTCAGCCAGCGATTAGACATTCACGGCAAGTTCTATAAAGGCTTGAACGATACGGTGCCGATCCGTTACGGCGGTCCGCTTGAAGAGAAGAATAAACTCGCCGAAGACGGCAGCGTCAAACATTCCTGGGAGGACGTTTGCGACCGCCTGCTGAGAGACCGGTTCGGCGACGAACACGGGCTGGAATATTTTAAAGAGCGCGGCGTATTCACCTGGCCTAAGCGCAAGGAAGACGTTTACTGGAAATGGTTCAATCCGTCCCGCGTACCGGTTTACTTCGAGTATTTCATCGACGCCGGCGAAAAGATGACCAAGCTGTGGGACCAGTACAAAGGCAACGACTTCTTCAATTTCGACTGGTCGCGGTTCAAAGCGCTGGCGGACTGGTATCCCTGCCCGACTCACACAGAAGACAATCCCGAATTTGATATGAATACCTTCTATTGGCGGGCGGTGGTGCACTGCAACTCGCTGACGCAGCAGAATCCTTATCTGGACGAAATGGCTCAGGAGGATCCCTATGTCTATGCGGTTCAGATGCATCAGGACACTGCGGCGGAGAAGGGAATCAAAGACGGCGATTTTATCTGGCTCGAGAATCCGCAGGGACACCGGGTTAAAGGCTGGGTTTCGCTGTGCGAAGGCATTGAGCCGCATCACTTAGCCATCGCCGCCGTCGCGGGACACTGGGGCAAGTACATGCCCGTCGCCAAAGGCAAGGGCGTGTTTTTCAACGATCTCGTCGAGATGGACCTGGATCATACCGATCCGTTGACCTTTAACCAGGATATTTGCTGCCGGGTTAAGGTTTATAAAGCGGAATAGGATTTTGGCGTCATTTTTTGCGAAACATAAACCAAGAGAGCTTGCAGACGCCCTCGTCTGCAAGCTCAAGCGCTCGATAAGCATAGTCTTGCAGACGAGGGC
>CAZWOY010000061.1:0-13480 GCA_964635255.1 uncultured bacterium | reverse complement strand
TATTTTCCCAGTAATTGCTCATGAAGCGAGCTTCGCCACGGAACATGAAAATAGCCGGTATAATCACATTGAGTGCGCGCTTCAGCGCGCATGAGGCGTCCGGTACGCGCTGAAGCGCGCACTCAATGTTATAATTTCATGATTCTATTTCCCCGGGAATCATCGAGAAATATATCTACAAAGAACACACAGCCGCAACTAATACTAAACCGGCAATAATATACAACCATGATTCGAACAAAAAACAAAAGAGGCGCCGGAAAGCCGGCGCCTCTTGAAATTAGCAAGGGTGTTTGGAATCCCTTTATCGCATAAGAACAACCTTGCGGGCAGCGTTGAAGTTTTCGCTTTCCAGTTTCACGATGTAAATACCGGAAGCAATGTCCTCGCCGCCCCAAGCAATCCTATGCACGCCAGCGTTCATCTTTCCGTCGATCAGCGTCGCTATAACGCGGCCTGACATGTCGTAAACCTTGACAGAAAGGCTGCCGGCTTCGGGCATGCCGAATGACAAGTGCGTAACCGCATTGAACGGATTCGGATAAGCTTGCGACAGATAGTAGTAATCCGGAATTTCAGGCGCGAGACCTAATTCGATCATCGAGAAGCCGTCCGGTTCGTAAACCAAACCTTTGCCTTCGGTTACGCTGATCGGAATTAAGGAAATCTCTTCCTGACGATCCGCATCCCACAGTCTCAGTTCAAACGCCTCGCCATCAGCAAGACCATCGATGTTCTCGGTCGTTTCGTCATCGCCCCAAACAGCGACGCCGCAACGGCCTTGAATATCGAACACGCTTGAACCGACAAGCATGCCGTTGTCCGTGTAAGCAGCCATTTCATCGGCAGCGTCGACGGCTATGCCGGCAATGGATGTTACCAGAACGCTCATGTCCTCGCCAGTCAATACAGGGCTGTCGAAATGGCGCGCTGCCGGTAATTGGATCGATCCTACCATTGCGCCTTCATCGCCCTGCTCAGGATATTGGAATCCTTCAACGGCGTTTCTCAAGCGGACTTTGTATCCTTGACCTTCTTCCCAGGGATCTCTCATATTCGAGAAGTTCACGCCCGGCGCCATAAAGCGTCCGATTCCATCCTTAGCGATAATCACGTCGTCGATAATCGGCGCTAAGACTTCAAAGTCAGGCGCAGAGCCGTACAATGGATAAGTCGGATAGTAAGGAACAATGTTCCAGCCCGCGTTCATATCGAGCGGCGTATCGGCAGGGATAGGCTCTCCAGTCCACGCGGCTTCCCACATTCCGTTTTCGTTAACCATTTCATGGTCTCCGTCAGGAACGCCTGCCATGCGGATCGAGTAGCCTTCGCCAAGATCCCACCAGCGCAGATTGCGGAAACCTGAACGCGGATGATAGAATGCGCCGACGTCGTTTTTGAACAGCAGAACGTTATGCTGATTCTGCTGTTCTTCAGCAAGTTGGTCAAGCATGTATTCAACGTCAGGTCCTTCGTTCTGACCATCGCGATACATTTCGGGACCGGGCGAAACGTTCAAGGAAATCAGATTCCAGCCGCCCCGCATCTCAACGCTCAGTTCGCGTGCGGTAGTAACCGATAATGTAAAGATTGAAAATCCGTTGATTTGCCAGGCAATTCCGCCTTGAACGATATCTATTGTGGCGGCATATTCGCGATCGGCGCGGAAGTCCCACACTCTGAAGTTCATTTCTTCACCGGCGCGGAAACCTTCTATCGGCTGCGTTTCAGGCTCATCGCCCCAGGCAGCCAAGCCGACCTGTCCTTCTTCAGCATTCCAGATCACGCCGCCGGCAAGTACGCCGTTAGGTGTAAAGACGCCAATCTCCCAAAGGGTTGGCACTGTCTCGCCATCCTGTGTAACATCCTGAACGATAATCGAATGGTTGTTTTCAGTAATCTGGAATTCAGTAAAGTGCTGCAGTTCACGAATATCCAGAACAACGATCCTCACATCGACCGTTTCGACAAACTCGCCGTCGGTAACTACGAAGGAAACGTCGTATTCGCCAGCGTCTTCATTGTCGGTTTCCCACATAAAGTGCGCGGTTCCATCGCCGGCGTCATCCAATGCATCCATCGGAATATCGGCTCTTTCACCCCACCTTATTGCGAGATTCTGATTATCGACGTCTGTAGCGACTAAATCGAATTCGATCGTCGCGCCTTCGTTGACGTTGATCTCTTCTTCAGGATAATCCACCCAGACCGGACGGTCGTTAATCGGGCGAATAATAACGCGGAAGGCTTCATCGACGGAAGCGTCGTCGTCGTCAGTCGCCGTAACCGTTATAACCGCTCCATTGGGCAGATTGTAGTTTTCATCAGGATCGAAGAACAACATGTTTTCGAATAGCGCCATGTTCAGTTCGCCGGGCGCTCCTGCAAATGAGAAGTCTAACATATCGTCTTCAACGTCCGCGAAAACCTCGGTTAGATCAGCAACTACGACTTCTTCGCCAGGATCTTCATCGATAATGATATTATCGATCGGATTAGCTACGACCGGAGGATCGTTGACCGGCGCAATCACAATGGTAAAGGCGTCCTGAACGTTGTCAGCGCCATCGTCCGCCGTAACGACGACTTCAAACCCATCCGGCAGATTATAGTCGTCTGCAGGATGGAATGTCAGCACGTTATTATCATCGATTGCCAGGTTCAGTTCTCCCGGCGCGTCGTTCAGACTGAATTCAAGATTATCGCTATCAGGATCTGCGAATACATCGTCCAGATCGCCGACTACGACATATCCTGGATCTTCATCGACTGTCAGGTCATCCAACGGAGCTACTACAACCGGAGGATCATTGATCGGGATAATAGTCAGCATGAACATATCATCCACCGACGCTTGATCGTCATCCATCGCGGTTACCGTAATCTCCACTCCGTCGGGCAGCGTAAAGTTCTCTTCAGGATTGAAGGACAGTACGTTGTTCTCGTCGATTGACATATTCAATTCGTCGGGAGCTCCCGCAAATCCGAATTCGAGCTGATTATCTTCCACATCGCCGAATACGTCGTCAAGATCGGCGACAACCACATTGCCGGGATCTTCATCGACTTCGATATCTTCGATTGGCGCAACAACCGCCGGTTCGTCGTTAACTGAATTAACAGTCACCATAAAGGCGTCCGCAACCATCTCGTCACGATTGACCGCAGGCGTTAAACCGGCTCGTCTTGCGCCGCGCTGCATCAGATTTCTGTTCTGAGCGTCAGCATTAAAGTTGAAAGAAACTGAACCGACCGCTAATACTTCATCCTGTCCGTCATCTGCGGCAACGGTAACTTCAGACTCGCCGAAGTAGTTATCCGCAGGCGTTAAGGTCAGGATATTGTCGCCATCGACGTTCAGGTTCAATTCATCGATTCCTTCGACCATGTAGGTCAAGTCATCGCCGTCAGGATCGCTGAAGTAATCATCGAGATCGCCTACGACGTATTCTCCATGATCCTCGTCGATATTGACGTCTTCAAATTCGGCGACCAATTCCGGCGCGCGGTTGACGTCGTTAACCGTTATCAAAACGTCCGCTTCAGCGCTCAAATCGCCGTCGGTTACCGTAACCGTTAACGTGTATTGACCGGCGTCTTCATAGCCGGTATCCCAACTGAATGCAGCCGTGCCGTCGCCATTGTCTTCGAAGGTCATGCCGTCAACCAACTCGCCGCCTTCGAAAGCAGCGGTCAGTTGGACGTCTTCTTCGTCAGGATCAGCGGCGGCTGCGCCGAATTCAATTGTCGTTCCTTCATCGCCGGCTGCAGCTTCCGGAATATCCGTGAATTCCGGCGCGCGGTTGACATTGGCAACGTTAATCGTCACTGTCAAATCGACGGGATCGTTCCGGTCATCATCTGCAGTGAATGTTACGAAGTATTCGCCGGCGTCGAAATAACCGACGCTCCAATCGACTGTAGCCGTTCCATCGCCGTTATCGGTAATGGAAGCCTCATCCGGCAGATCTGATTCGAATGTAATCGCAAGCTGATCTTCGTCGGGATCTTCGGCGGCTACTGTGAATGTGAACTCAGCGCCTTCCTCAGTGTTGTATGCCTCCTGGAAGTCAACCCATTCCGGCGGTTCGTTCATTTCACGACCGATACCATAGAGACCTACTGCAAGTTCGCCTTCTCCCGGATCGTTGGAAACGATGGTTAGTTCGGTATCGTACTCGCGAGTTTCATCAGGACGGAAAATGATTTCCAAATCATGAGATTCACCCGGCGCGATTACGATCGGTTGATCGAGATCATTTGCGTTCAGTTCGTTGCCGGCTGCAAGGTTGACGACTGCAAATCCATTAGCCTGGTAATTTGCCAGGCCTTCAACTATATCGACTTCGGCAACATATTCGCGACCGGCTTCGGTATCCCACAGGCGATATTCGATTTCCTCGCCTGCCTGGAATCCGTTATCCTGTCCTTGCTCAGCGCCCCAGGCGGTTAAGCCCAACTGGGCTCCGGCTTCTTCAACTTCAGTGTAGCCTGCGCACGCTGCATCGGGGGTAAATGCGCCGACAAAGTCGCCCACAGCCAGTTGTTCGCCTCTGATAGCGGCTTCAAGGACGATAATCGACATGTTAGCGTCGGTTCTTACATATTCCCAATCGAATTCGCGCTGAACCTGCTCTTCCCAAACAAAGGCTTCATCTCCGAATATCAGATCGGTGATCTGTAGATCCGCGTCGCCTTCATTCATGACAGTCAGATTTCTGGCCGCTTCATTTCCAACGATAACTTCGCCGAAGTCTAATGCTTCAGGATCGGCGTCAATTACCGGAGCAAGCGCTGTACCGGCAAGTCCGACATTTACCTGGCCCTCATCATCGTCGTTGGAGTTGATTGTTACGAGACCTTCAAAGTCGCCTCTTGCTTCAGGCGCAAATGTCACAGTAACTTCAGCGGATTCTTCCCATCCGAGAGCGAATCCACCTTCGTTATCGATCGCGAAGTAATCGCCTTCGATTGCAATCTCGCCAACTTCCAGATCTAATTGACCCAGATTAGTGATCGTGAATGTCCAGGCGTCCTGCTCACCGACAACCAAATTGCCAAAGTCGTAAGCTTCATCCGAAACTTCGATATCGGCGGGCGTGTAGTAAGCTTCACCGACAAGGGCTACTTCGACGTTTTCCTCGTAAGGATCGTTTGAATGAATGGTTACGAGACCTTCGTAATTACCTTCATCATCGGGCATAAAGATAATCGGCGCTTCGAAAGAACCATCCGGTTCAATAACGATCTCAGCCTGCTGAGGCGGCTGCCATTCACCGGCTAAGTTGCACACCAGCAAGCCATTGGCAATGTATCGCCCTGGCGCGTGGTTTATACTCTGCATTTCAATGCCGTCGATCTCGACTCCCAATTCGCTGTCGAAATACCTGAATTCCAGATCTTCATTTGCGCGGAAGCCGTTTCTTTCGCCCTGCTCGGTTCCCCAGGCGGTTAAGCCAAGCATATTGCCGGGAGCTTCAACTTCTGAATAACCGGCGCATAAGCCATTGGTGGTAAAGACGCCGATGTAATCCCCGGCTGCAAGACTTTCATCATTGAGAGTGTATTCCTGGATCAGGATGGACATGTTGTTGTCGGTATTGACATAATCCCAGTCGAATTCCTGTCCTTCGACCTCGCCGTCGCCTTCTTCAAGTTCTAAGCCTAACTCGAATCCGGCTCCTTCGACTACGATATTATCAATCACCAGATTTTCGCGGCCAACGTTATTGATAACCAGGTTGCGCTCTACTTCTGAGAATACGGCATGACGTCCAAAGTCGAGTGCATCGGCAGGATCGACTTCGATATCCGGGAACCAAACAGCGCTGCCGGAAAGTGCCACTTCGACAACGCCTTCGTCAGGATCGTCAGAAGCAATCGTTAAGGTCGCATCAAATTGCCCGGCGTCTTCCGGTTCAAAGGTTACAGTTATCTCAGCACTTTCACCGGAACCTAACGTAAATCCATCTCCATCGACCATGTATGCGTCATTATCGACTTCGATCGATTCTACGGTCAGATCGGCTCCGCCTTCGTTTGAAACTGTGAACGTCCACTCATCGGATTCACCGACATACAACTGATCGAATTCGTGGGCTTCATCGGACACTGCGATATCCTGCATGAAGTAACCGACGCCGTAAAGGTCGATTGTAATTTCCTGATCCTCTTCGTCAGGATCGTTGGAAATAACGGTAACCATGCCTTCGAATTCGCCTTCATCTTCCGGCATAAAGGTAATCGGAACCTCAAGCGAACCGCCCGGCTCGATAACGCTTTCAAACGCTTCGCCAGGATTAAGGTTTTGACCGGCGCTTAGGTTGGCTACGATCAAACCGTTCGGGACAAACACAGGTTCGACATGATTTAGTATTTCCACGTTTCCAACAACATAAGCGCGTCCTGCGTCCATATCCCAGAAGCGGAACTCGATCGGTTCGCCGGCGGCAAAGCCATTGTTCTGGCCTTGTTCCGCCTGCCAGGCAGCCATTCCCATCTGTTGCTGCGGGAATGTTGCAGGAACGATTCCCAAGCCAGCGCACAAGCCGGCTTCCGTGAATGCGCCGATTACGTCATTTTCAACCAGGGTCTCGCCGTTCAACTCAGCGCTCTGGATAATGATCGACATATTGACGTCGGTTTGGTCGAATTCCCAATCGAATTCACCCGGTTCGGGTTCTTCAACCTCTCCTAATGTAAAGCCTTCGCCATCGATCAAAATTTCTTCGACCACCAATGGCGCGCGACCTTCATTATTAATAGTTAACGTTCTTTCTGCAGCTTCGCCTACGGCAACCTCGCCGAAATCGACGACGTCCGCAGGATCGACTCCGATTTCCGGGAACCACATAGCTTCGCCGGTCAAGGCGATTTCATAGGTTCCTTCATTGGGATCGTCGGAATTAATCGTAAGTATCGCTTCGAAAACGCCTGCCGCTTCGGGCGCGAAGGTAACAGTTAATTCCCGTGATTCATCGGCTCCTAATGTAAAGCCATCGCCGGGTACATCATAGAACTGATGGTTAACTTCGACCGATTCGATTGTAAGGTCTTCATCGCCCACGTTTGAAACGGTAAAGGACCATTCTGCGGTTTCTCCGACATAAATCGGATCGAAAGTATGCTCGTCATCGGAAACTTCGATGTCTGCAGCCAGGAAACCAGCGCCTGTCAATTCGACGACGACTTCTTCATTGTCTCTTGCATTGGAAATGAATGTAACGGCGCCGTTGAATTCACCGCCTTCAGGAGGCGTGAACAGAACAGGGACTTCAAGCGAACCGCCCGGTTCGATAATCTCTTCGGCGATCATTCTTGGTCCCATCATAACGCCGTTCAGACGGATAACCATCAAGCCGTTCGGTACGAAACGGTTCTCAACGCCATTGATAATGGTCGGTCTGGCTTCGTAAACGAATCCGAGGTTATCTTGAACCAAATCGAAGATTCTGAAGCGAATCAGTTCGTTCGCTTGGAAACCATTATCCATTCCCTGTTCAGCTTGCCATGCAGAAACGCCAAGTTGACCTCCGTCATAACCTTCAGGAATTTCGGTATAACCGGCGCAATCATTATCGGGCGTGAATACGCCAACCACATCTCCCGGCGTAAGGTTTTCGCCGCCGAGCTGAGCTTCCGTAATCAGAATGGACATGTTTACGTCGGTCTGGTGGTATTCCCAATCGAATTCGACAGGTTCAGGCTCTTCATCCTGGATCTCGCCAAATTCGAAACCTTCGCCCTCGATTGTCATTTCACTGATGACAAGATCGATTTCGCCTTCATTGGCAACTGTAATAACGTCGCCGGCTTCATCGCCAACTGGAACGGCTCCAAAGTCGAGAACGTCCGCGGGATCGGTGACGATTTCAGCCCAAAGTTCAGCTTGTCCTGCGAGGCTCAGACTTATATCGCCTTGATTCGGCGAATTGGAGGCTACTTGCAGCACGCCTTCGAATTCTCCCGCTTCGACCGGATCGAACGTAATCGTTATTTCCACTGATTCATCGACGCCCAATTCAAATTCACCTTCGAAATCGACGGCAAACAGATCGGCGTTATCCGTGGAAATATTCGTAATGGCAACGCCGCGGCGCCCTGTATTGGTCAGGGTTACGACTTCTTCAGCCGATTGATCTACATAAATCGTTCCAAAATCGACGCCTTCCACATCGAAGACCAGCGACTCGATATCCACGACCAGATCCAGAACCGTGTATCCACCATTGACCCAGGTTTCGGGTCCTTGGATAAATTCAACAATAGTCGCTTCCCATTCGGTGTCAGTGGAACGATCCCAGACCTTGAATGCAAACGCTTCGCCCTGACGGAAACCGTCGTCTTCGCCCTCTGCGCCCCAGGCGGCGAGTCCGACAATCTCTTCTTCGGCTTCGCGAACGCCGGCGCCGGCGCAGTTGCCACGCGGCGTGAATACGCCGACTTCATCGCCGACTTCAATTGCATCCTCATCGATGAAGGTCGAATTAGCTACAATCGAATGATTCTGTTCCGTAACCGGATACTCGAAATGTTCGGCTACGATATAGCCTTCGCCCGCCAAGGCAACCTGAACTTCACCGTTCTCAGGATCGTTTGACGCTACCGTCAATATTCCTTCGAAATCGCCAGGTTCATCTGGTGCAAAGAAAACAGGAATTTCAGCCTGTTCGTCTTGAGCTAAGGTAAATTCACCTTCGAACTCAACTTCAAAGACCTCGTTGTCAACGCTTATTTCCGTAACAACCAGATCGCCTAGGCCATTATTGGCGATTGTGACTATTTCTTCGACTCTTGAATCGACAGGAACCCTGCCATAATCGATTGCTTCCGGATCGACTGCAATCTCCGGCAATCCGACGCCTATGCCGGCAAGATCGATAGAAACCTCGCCGTCATCAGGATCGTTAGAGCCGATAGTGACAGTTCCCTCAAATTCTCCGGCTTCCTCCGGCGCGAAGGCAACCGTAATCTCGAATTCCTGATCCGGTTCGACCACAAATCCGCCATCTTCATCGGCTGCGAAATAATCGCCTTCGACAACAACATCCTGAACGACAAGATTAGCGTTGCCCACATTGGTTATTGTGAACGTCCAATCCGCAGATTGACCGACAATAACTTCTTCAAAATTATGAGCGTCCGCTGACAATTCGATATCAGGCATTTCTACGTAACCTACGCCGGCAAGATCAATGGTAACTTCGCCATTTTCAGGATCGTTCGAGGTTACGGTAATCATTCCTTCATAATCGCCTGCCTGACCCGGTTCAAAGTAAACCGGAACTTCCAGAACGCCGCCGGGTTCGATTATTTCTTCGGCAACGTCGCCAGGAGCGTATCCTTCTACAGTCAAATTGCCAACAATTAAACCATTAGCAACATAAATCTGCCTGGCGTCATTAACGATTTGCAAGTCTGCAGTATATTCTCGACCTGCATCAGTTATCCAATAACGAAACTCAACCGCTTCGTTCGGCGCAAATCCGTTATCCTCTCCTTGCTCAGTTCCCCAGGCGGTGATACCAAGCTGTGCGCCGGGAGCCTGTACTTCCGAATAACCGGCGCAATCGCCGTCTTCGGTAAATACGCCGATAAAGTTGCCAGCGGCAAGATCTTCTCCATTCAGACCTGCAGACAGGATCAGACAGGACATATTGTTGTCCGTGCGGGTGTAATCCCAATCGAATTCGGGAATTTCCTGACCCCAGTCGATGCTGAATCCATCGCCTTCCACGGCTATGTCCGAAACCGTCAAATCGGCGTCGCCGACGTTTTCAATTGCCAGCGTTTCTTCGCCCATTTCTCCGACAAGTATGCGCCCAAAATCGATTAATTCAGGAACGCCTATTGCCGGCTGGTCGGGTTCGACGCCAATACCCGCGAGAGCGACCGCAGCTTCGCCGTCATTTGATGTGATGACTACAGAGCCTTCGAAGTCGCCAGCCTCTTCGGGAGCAAATGTCACGACAACTTGATTTGCCGCGCCGCCCGGGTTAATGTTGAATCCTTCGTCGATATTGTCGCTAAAGTAATCGCCAATTGTTTCGACAGATTCGACTTCAAGAACGCCGTCGCCTTCGTTTGCGATTGAGAATGTCCACTGGGCGGATTCGCCGACTGTGACATGACCGAAATCATTTGCATCGTCGGAAACAACCATTTCCGGCTCAAGTTGATAACCAGCGCCGAAAACTCCAACCTGCAACTCGCCATTTTCAGGATCGTCGGACGTAATTGTGATTAAGCCCTCGTAATCCCGAACTTCTTCAGGATTGAAGAAAACCGTAACATCGGTTGATGCTTCCGGTTCAAGAACTAACTCGGCAATGTCTTCCGGAGCAAAGTTTTCCACGTTCAAGTTGCCAACAATTAAACCATTAGCAACATAAATCTGTTGAGCGTTATTTTCGATTTGAATGTCCGCCGTATATTCTCTTCCAGCATCTGTCATCCAATAACGAAATTCAACCGCTTCGTCCGGCGCAAATCCGTTGTCCTCTCCCTGCTCGGTTCCCCAGGCGGTAATGCCAAGCTGCGCTCCCGGTTCTTGTACTTCCGAATAACCGGCGCAATCGCCGTCTTCGGTAAACACGCCAACGAAATTGCCGGCGGCAAGATCTTCTCCATTCAGATTTGCGGATAAAATAAGGCAGGACATGTTGTTATCCGTACGGGTGTAATCCCAGTAGAATTCACCGCCCTGGCCTTCCCATTCAAGCGAAAATCCATCGCCTTCGATAACGACGTCGTCGATTGTGAGATCGGCGTTGCCGTTATTTACGATGGTTAAAGTCTCTTCGCCTTGCTCTCCGACAAGCGTTTCGCCAAAGTCGATTTCTTCGGGATCGACCGCTATTGCGGGGATCGGTTCTTCGGCGCCAACGCCGAATAATGTAACGACGATTCTGCCTTCATCGGCGTCATTAGACATAATAACGGTTCCGCCGTCGAATTCGCCGGCTTCCTCAGGAGCAAATGTGACTGTAATTTCACGGCTTGCGCCCGGATCGAGGTTGAATCCACCATCTAAATCATCGATAAAATAATCGCCGCTGGTTTCAACAGACTCAACTTCAAGGACTCCATTGCCTTCGTTTGAAATTGTGAAGGTCCAGTCGCCCGATTCGCCAACCATAACTTCGCCGAAGTCATGTGATTCATCCGAAACAGCGATATCGGCAACACGTTCTACACCGGTTCCGGCTAAGCCAACCGCAACCTCGCCCTGATCGGGATCGTCGGAGGCGATGGTTATGGTTCCTTCAAAGTCGCCGCCTTCACCAGGCGCAAATGTCACTGAAACCTGATATTCGCCGCCCGGTTCGATGGTTTGTTGACCTTCCCAGTCAACTGAAAAACCGTCGCCGGCTGCCGTTACATCTTCGACCGTCAAATCAGCGTCGCCTGTGTTGCCGATGGTAATCGTCTCTTCGCCCTGTTCACCGACAAACACATTGCCAAAGTCAATTGCGTCAGGTTCAACGGCAATATTCGGCTCGTCTTCTTCAATACCGGCGCCCATAACGTCAACCGTCAACTCGCCATTGTCGGGATCGTCGGAAGTAATCGTAATTAAACCTTCATAATCCCCAGCTTCTTCAGGATTGAAGAAAACCGCAACATCGGTCGATGCATTGGGCTCAAGGACTAACTCGGCAATGTCTTCAGGCGCAAAGTTGTTAACGCTCAAGTTGCCGACAATTAAGCCATTAGCGACATAAATCTGCTGAGCGCCGTTTATGATCTGAATTTCCGCAGTATATTCTCGACCCGCGTCTGAGACCCAATATCGAAACTCAACATCTTCGTTCGGCGCAAATCCGTTGTCCTGTCCTTGCTCCGTTCCCCAGGCGGTAATGCCAAGCTGCGCTCCCGCTTCTTGCACCTCAGAATAACCGGCGCAATCGCCGTCTTCGGTAAACACGCCAACGAAATTGCCGGCGGCAAGATCTTCTCCATTCAGATTTGCGGATAAAATAAGGCAGGACATGTTGTTATCGGTGCGGGTGTAATCCCAGTTGAATTCGCCGCCCTGACCTTCCCATTCGAGTGAAAAACCATCGCCTTCGATAACGACGTCGGCAATCGTAAGATCGGCGTCGCCGTTATTAGTGATGGTTAAAGTTTCTTCTCCCTGCTCGCCGGAAATCACTTCGCCAAAATCAATGGCGTCCGGATCGACGGCGATTTCCGGATTTGGCTCTTCAACGCCGGCGCCGGATAAAGTAACAGTAACTTCAGCTTCATCCTCGTCGTTTGAAGCGATAACCACGCTTCCGTCGAAATCACCGGCGCCTTCAGGGGCAAATGTTACCGTAACTTCGCGGTCAGCGCCCGGATCGAGATCGAATCCGCCATCGATGTTATCGGCAAAATAATCGCCGCTGGTCTCGACTGATTCAATTTCAAGTACGGCGTCGCCTTCATTGGATATGGTAAACGTCCAATCGCTTGATTCTCCGACCGTTACTTCGCCAAAGTCATTGGCTTCGTCGGATACTGAGATATCCGGGGTCTGCTCCTGCTGCATCTCGGCAGTAAGCGAAACGACAACTAAGCCGTTCTGAACCCACTGGTTTTGAACGCCGTTAATAACTCTAAATTCTACATCTTCAATTTCAGTTTCTGTTCCGGCGTCCCAAATTCGATAAGCAATCGGCTCATTAGGGCGAAAGCCATCGACTTGTCCACCTTGTTCATCTCCCCATGCAGCCACTCCAACGGGCGAATCGGGAAAATTTCCAGGCACAACGGACGCTCCGGCGCAGAGTCCAGCTTCGGTAAAGACTCCGACTTCATCCCCTTCGACAAGGGATTCACCGTTCAACGTTGCAGCCGTTACAAGTATGGATGCATTGGAATCGGTCCTTCGATATTGAAAATGTTGACCGTAAGCGATTGTGCCGCTTACAAAAAATAGCACAATCAGCAAAAAAATGGGCACGTTTCGTTTCATTGGATCAACCTTCTCGGTTTGTTTTATGAAAATATTACTTTTTTTCCAAAAATCAGGTTTACTTAAACACAACTCGGCAAATCAAGGAAAAATAAACCCTTGAATAGAAAGATATCTGGTTAGGAAGTGCGAAGGAAGCCCGTATCTATTCAGGTATTTGCAAAGTACGAAGAAAACAGGAAATTGTTGTGATTGTTATCACAGAAACCGGTTTTCTTGAACTTCTGAGCAAAAAGCCGTCATGGAAACATTCTCCAAGCGGCTCAATCGCTCTTTATTTTGTCTTTTGGGCATATCCATGGTTAGCAAAATCAAACATTAAATCAATCTAAAATCCCAAAAGCTTACAACATGCAAAATATAAGAAAGAAATCTACTTTTTTCAATACTAAATAGAAGTCAAAATCACATTCACTCAAAATACGTTTACACTTTCCAACGATTTGTTCAAGTGTAAAATACATCCGTTTAATTATTACTACGTGCATGAAAAAGTGTCATTGCGAGTCTGCCTTTAGCAGA
>CAZWOY010000060.1:0-13592 GCA_964635255.1 uncultured bacterium | reverse complement strand
GGTATGGATTATGCGCATCAAAGCGTATGTACACTATTTAATGCACATAGTAATAATATTTGAAAATTTTGAGGCTTTATTCTGCTTTCGATTTGGCTTTTAAATCCATTTGGTTGTTCTTAATTCTAAAAATCGTAACAATTGCGATTTTATTGATGCGAATTCGCGGCATGACCTTAATTGCTTTCCGGATGTATCGGGCAATGGTGAAAGCCAGGATAAAATATTCGGCAGGATCGAAATGGATGAACCCGGTTTATTGAAAGCCAGCTTAGTCATTGATACGCAAGATATTAATGAACCGGTTTGCAAACTGCATTGGATTGATAATTCTGACTGTGAAATCGGGTACAAAATCTACCGTAAATGCAATGTCGATGGAATGTGGACCGTAATAGGATCCGCCAGCGAGGACGCTGTCTATTACGTCGATAAATATCTTTGCGCCGGCAATACCTATTTCTATCGTGTGCAAGCATACAACGAACGTCATAGTTCCTGCTATTCGGATATTGCATCGATAAAAATAAGAGATATAGAGGATTTGCCGCGGAAATGCTACTGATATTGTGATCCGGCTGTAATTTGAGTAATTGCGGGCGAGCGGCGGCCGGATTGGTTTTTTGGGTGGTAAAATGAACGCCGCTTCAGATCTGAAGCGGCGTTCTTCGTCATTTACTGATGGATATTGCTAACCATCTGATTAAGAAGCGCTCTCGCCTCATCATCAAATATAAAATACAATGGGAATCCGAGTGTGATCGTTTTCCATTGAATCGCCGGATGGAAATTGTGATGGAGGGTGCAATATCCTTCATATTCAGGATTCTCTTCAAAATCGCTGAATGTACCGGCAACGTCGGTGCGATGACGAGGATATAATATCCAGCATTCATCGACTCCGTCCCACCGGCTGGAAATCTTATCCGGATCATGGTGGATTCGTGAGTAACCGGTGCCTTCCACGGCGCGCATGCCAATGAATGCTTTATCATCCCTCAGTTTGCCGCCGTTCAAACGAAGCTGGTTTTTAAGAAAACCAGAAGAGGCTGTAATCTCTTCCGCTTCGCCTGCAAACGGTCCCAGCACATTCCATCCTGAAAGAATCAACCTGCCGCCTTTCGTCAGGTATTCCTGCAGGATTTTGATGTTTTCACTCAGTTTTTGATCCGATTTATCATCCGCATGCCAGATAATGATGCGGCGATCATGAACAATCTTCGGTGAAATTACCGTGGAATCGACGTCAGCGGATATTATATCCCAGCCATCGGCAATGAGATCCGGCGTCATCCTCACGCAGTAAAAGCTGTCGCACTGCGCATCGTTCGGGCTTCCGGCCCTGCCGTTGCCATTTCTGGTTTCATCGACGATTAAGATTGTTTTACCGTCTATATCGGGTTCGACAATCGACAGATCAACCGATAAAGTGTCGCCGAGTTTCCCTGCAAAATCGCGGCATTGAGCCTCAATAGAATATGTTCCCGGTTCTAATGCCGGTAAAGATATTTCTGCCGGACCCCATGGCGACCAATCATTGCCCATCCTATACCTGAAGCCTTGTATCGATCCATAATATTCGCTTGCATCGCCTGCCATTGTAAAACTGACAGGCGTGTTCGCTTTGAAATAGATCGATCCATCATCGTAAAACTCACGCGAGCCATACATCGCTTTGAGCTCGGTTGTTACCGGTCTTTTTGCGGGATCGACGTAGATTGTCAATGTTTCAGGATCGCTTTCCGCCATTCCCAAGTCTCTGACTTTTGCCACTATATCGTGATTGCCGGCGGTCAGATAACTTATATCCACGGGCTGAACGCTTCCCTGATCAATCGATGCAAGAATCGAAGGATCGTTTGTATTGCAGAAATGGAATTTCCCGTTCGGACTCCACGCAACCGAAGCGCCGGATACATCGAACATAACTTCGGTTCCATCGATGGTGAGATGGAATTCCGCTCCGGATGGATTCGAATCGTTCCACACAACCTCGAAATATATGTCTTGCCCGACTGTATCCTGATTTTCAAAGTCCGAATCCAATCTTCTGAGGTTAGGAACGTAATTGGTCGATGGAAATTTCTTCTCAGCCGGAGTTTCATCGACTGCGCCTTCATTATCGACGGCGGCTACTCGGAAAACGTGTTCCTGCGGCAGCGTTCGCGATGGATTGTTCGGATCTCTTTCAGATGATTCAAACGCGATAGCCGTATCGCCTGAAGTTATCCAAATAGTTGGACGATTATCGATAGTCAGCCAATAGCCTTCTACTTGTCCGTCAGGATCGAAACCGAACCATTGCAGGTGGAACATCGGCGATGGCGAAACGTAATGATCCTCATGATGCTGAACCGAATCGGCAAAATCAGGCGCGACGATTATTTTAGTATCAGGCGGTATATTGCCTAAAGGAGAACCTGGATCGCTTGGTTCACAACCCCATAAAATCATCAGGGCAATGAACAGTGAAACGATCGTTAGATATTGATGTTTCTTCATTATTGACCTCGATGTTTGGGGTTAAAACTTAATCGCAAGCGAGAAACGATGCGGACTTGCCATAAATCCATCCACCGCTTCAGCAATCTTGCCGAAGGTTTGATAAGCGTAATCCAACCTGACGTTGCGGCCGCTTGGCAATGGGATTTTTAATCCTAATCCCGCAGTCCAGCGTTCTTCGTCGTAGCCGTAAGTATTTTTGTAGCTGAGCTTATGACCGCCGCGCATGGAAATCATGTCCATAAACGTCAACTCTAAACCAAAATTGAGTTTTTCACGGTTGTCGTTCGGATGATTCATTTCGAATGAAATCACGCCATCCCAATTGTCTGGTTTTTCAATGCCTGTCAATGCAAACAGATTTCCGGACGCCCCTAAACGGTAAATCGTCGGCGGCGGCGCAGCAGTATAATCATTATCCTGCGGTGATTCCCTGTCGCGCCTGCCCTGGTCCTTATAATCTGAATACGTCCCGCTGTAGTCGATATCCTGACCAAAGTTTTGGACTGAGAAACCAAGCCGCAGCGATCTCAGCGCTGTTTGATACAGTCCGCCGATATCGGCTAACAAGCCTGTGTATTTCTCTTCCTCGAGACCGGAATTGATGATTCGAAGATTGAATCCGAATGTAAACCGGTCGGTTAACCTGCGGGCATAAGAAACGCCGCCGACAATATCGTAGGCAATGAAATTTTCATTTGTTCCTTCCGGTCTAGTAATAGTTCTGACCGGCATATCATCGGTATTCATCGCCAGCAAATGAAATCCTACGACTCCGTTGGGTCCGAGACTGTGCGCTACAGCCATTGAATTCAACTGGATATCGGCAGGCATATTTATATGCGTAAAAATTGCAGCCGTCCTGTCAAGATAGATCAAGCCGGCGGGATTCCAGAACACCGACTGGATGTCATCCGCAGCGGCGCAGTAGGCGTTCCCCATTCCGATAGCTCGAACGCTCATCGGAACTTTCAAGGTTTGAACGCTTGTCGTGCCTACTTTCTGGACTTCATCAGCCAGCGCCTGTCCCGAGGCAAGAACCATCGCCAGCAGGACAACGAATAATATTTTAAGCATGGAATTTCTCCTTGTTTTTAACATATCGTTATCCCGCCCTTTCATAAAGCATATAAAGACTGGCGGTTATCGCTGTTACCGTGTTATCGGAACCGAAACGGACATGAAGCGTATGCGATCCCGGCGCTAAGCGCTCAAGCCAGTCTGTTAATGGATACAGTTCGGGCAGTGTTTGCAAATTAGAAGGACGCGCCGGTTTCGATGAATGACGATATTCATCATCAGCCACCCACACTTCCTCTATGTCGATTTGCATAGTTTTTCCGCGCATTTCAGATTGCTCTGACGTTTCAGCCAGGTAAAATCCTTGTCCCCAGACAATTGTCTCACCGCCCAAATACTCAACTGCGGTAGAGTCGAGATACAGTGCGAATGGATAATACCACGTGTCGTCATCGTCGAGTCGTATCGCCACTTTGTATTTATCGTCCAGATATGTATCCAAAGTGTCGCGAGCTGCGGTTCGCATCTCTATTGCGGTAGTATCTGCGCTCATTTGCGCAATAATATTGGCAAGCGCGGTCGAATCTTCAGGCGACAATTCTTCCATCAATTCATAGTTGACTTTGAGGATGTTAAGGCTGTCGATTTCATCCTTTAGTTCCTCTATCTCAACGCCATATTCCTCAAATTGGATCAACTGTTCATCACGGAATCCGGTTTCAGAATCCTCTGCCTGCAAAAAGCAGGCAAGCGAGAGAATTCCGTCTTGAACGTTGCCGCGAACATTAAACGGCAGTGAGATTTCCCTTGCGTCAGAAGAATTAATCATTTCGGACAAAAGAATTGTCTCGTTGTAGCTGGGTTCCTCCGGAGCTGCCGGTTTGGCGCGTTCGTCGGTGCAAGCTGTTATCAGTCCGATGATCAGCAGTCCTGTTATGAGGAACATAGCCGGATTATTTAATCTTTTCATGGTAACCCTCATTTCAGTACGACGAACTTATCGATTATCATATCGTCATCGGTTTCGACAACGAACAGATAAACGCCGCTAACAATCTCCTGGCTGTACTTATTGCGCATATCCCATTCATATTTGTCTGATCCGGGCGAATGTTTAATGCTGACAACATGATCGCCGCCAAGAGTATAAATATCGATGCCGGCGCCCTCAACGGGCAGATTCATGAACCACATTTTTCTTGGATAGAATTTCAATCCGCTTTCAGGATTGACCTTGCCTCCATATTCTGCAATGTGGCTGCCTTTGTAGGGATTTGGCGCCACCCAGACATTATCCAGATTGGATGTTGTTCCGGTTCTGGTTGAATCCGTTATTCCGACCTCTACAGTTGCATAGGATCTGCCGATAGACGTGATCAGCGCTCCGGCGCCCTCTACGCCCTGATCAAAAGCTCTGACGATATAGTAATATGTCCAGCCTCTGAGAACGTCGGGATCGTCAAACCAGTAGATTCTGCCCATAGTATCGGGCGGATCGACCGCAGTGTTGATATCCCAGTCCCATGAAATTCCCGGTTCGGGATCATGGTCGTAGGGCATGCCGATGTTGTAGTTTTCCCTTTCAAACTGCGGATCGTCCAGAACATTTATCTTGTCGTACTGCGCAAGCGTAAACCAGGAATTAAGATCGGCGGACCGCTGAATGACATAACCTTCGAAATCTTCCAGTCCTGTGATTGGATCGACCGAACTTTCAGAATTATCCTTCCAGTAAATTCGGACTTTTTCAGGATATGGTTTTGCCCAGAATGCAGGTTGATTCGGCGCTGCAGGTCCCTGAAAGTCATTGTCGTAAATCCTCTGCGCCCATTCAGCATTCCGGCGAATATGGTCGAGGTCGTGACCGGCGATGAACGCAACGGTTACCGGCAGTTCCTGCCCGGGCATCAATAAGTTTCGCTCGTCGCCCGGGAACCAGCCGCCGCCCTCCTGCGGTCCAAAGCCCATAAGGTATCTCCAGTCTCCCAACTCTCCTGTTGGAGGATCGATTGTTGGAGTCGAGATCATTTCATATTTATCGGCGTTTGTTTCAGGATCGCCGCCCGAAACCCTTTCGAAATTGCGGAAAGCGATCATCAGCGAATCGCGCGGACCGGGTGTGCGCACCACTTTCATAGCGAACAGTCCGGGTCCGTAACCGTCGGCGTCTGTGGTGTCGTCGCCCTGGATCATCATCAGGTTTTCCGCATCGTACAGGTTCCAGTCGTCTAATGATGAAGGATCTCCCGCTTCGCCCTTGGCTCCTACGTCCGGATCGGCGAACAATCCGAGAAAGACGTCTGTAAGAGGAATTTGTCCGATATTCCTAATGACCAGATCGACGATTATAAAGTCGCCGGCGTAAGCTTCGCCCCAGGCGTAACTTCTTTGCAGAACCTGCAGATTCAGCGGCGTGTGCCCATCGGTGTCAGCGTTCTGAACTTCTCCGGTTTCCGTATCGTTGTAAGCGCAGAAGAATTCCTGCGTTCCGCGCGCAACGCCGTCTTCATCGATTAAACCGTCGCCGTCATCGTCGTCGGTTGCCGGATCGGCGTCTCCGTCGAAATCGTCGTCATCGCCATCGACCATGCCGTCATGATCATTATCGATCAAGTCATTCGCCATATTGCCGGCGGGATCTTCATCGATTCCCGGTTCAGGGTCGTATTTCTGGTTGCCGTCCCCGTTGGCGTCTCCGTCTTCGGTGTCTTCATCGATTAAACCGTCGCCATCGTCGTCTTCGCCGTTCAGTATTTCCTCATCCACAAGTCCATCTCCATCGTCATCGACTTCGACAATGCCGTCGTAATTGGACGACGGTTTTCCGTCACGATTAATGTCGTTTTGTTCGTCAGCTCCCCAATCGTTGTCATCGTCGATCTCTTTTGCGCCCATGATGTAATCGCGACCGGCTAAAGAACTGTACTGTTTTGACGTGGAAATGAAATTGTCAAATGAGGGCGAAAATTCATTTGTACCGTTATCGCCGTCCGTACCGGTCGAAACGTATGGAACGCCATTTAATTTGGCTCCCACCCAGATACCCGAACTGAACAGAAAGTCGTTTTCGGAACCAAGCGGGAACTCAAATCCGATAAAACCGGCGGTATTATCGGGATTCCCTTGTTCGCCCCAGTTTGACAGCGTCATCCGAACATTGCCGACGTCGTGCATGAAGTTGGTCGATGCGCCAACATCGGCAATATTTGCCGGCTTGTTCTTAGTTTTCTCCTTTTCAGGATTATCCGTCCTTCGCGCCCAGACGGAGGCGAACAATCCGAAAATGAGAACCAGCGCAATAGTTGCGAATACTGGATTCAGTTTTGATTTCATTTGTTCTTTCTCCTCTGGGATTAAAATTGCAATCCGAGTCCAATCCTGATAAAGCGTGGGTTATCCCAGGCTTCCGGATTAGGACCGGCATAAGGATCTTGTACGTAATTCGGCGACTGGCTGTCGTTTACCCAACCAGATCTTCCCGTATAATCATCGAATGCCGATGGTTGACCAGCCCGTCCATAGTTATCATCGACATGCTGAATATTCTTTCGATCAAGCAGATTCCTGATTTCCAGCCAGAACGATGGTTTTACTTTCCAAACCTCGAAATACTTCGTAAAGTTCAAGTCCAGAGTACCGGTCCAAGCGGTGCGCTGGGACATCGTCTGTCCAGGGATGGGGGTAGAACTGGCGTCGGTCGGCGAATAGGGCAAGCCGCTGCGAGCATTGAAAATCATATTCAAATTCCAGTTTCCTGGAAGCCACGGCAATTCTTTCGGATGCTCGCCCTTGCCGTAACGCAAACCGAAATTAACGATAAATCCGTGTCTCTGGTCCCAACCTGCCGGCAGCGCTAAAGGAGGTTCAATGTAGTTGTCCCGAGCGGATTGCGTACCGATGCTATACGAATTTTTCGCTTTCACCCAGCCAAGAGTATAGGTAAATCGACCGGAAATATTTGAGCCGTATTCTTTCGAAAGATTAAATTCAACGCCGCGCGCGAATGCATAATCCTGGTTGTCGTAGATAGAATAGTTTTTCCTCGCCAGCGGTTCTCCGAAGTTTTCCGGATACCATTCACGCCCCGGGCGTGTATTGATCCAATTCTTTACGTCCTTCAAATATCCCGTTACATCGATTAGATAATCCTCATAAGGATTCCAGGCAATGCCGACTTCAAACGCGACCGTTTTTTCCGGATCCAAATCGGGATTGCCAATCAATGGCGTCCCTCCGGTTTGCGCCTGATTCATGCTTGTGAACAGATCATCCCAGCGCGGACGCTGATAGAAATGACCATACTGAGCATGAAGATATGAATCCGACGTAATGGCAAAAGATACGCCAAATCGAGGCGAGACATAACCCTTTATACGATCCGGAACTTTATAAGGAACATAGCTCTCCTGCGAACGGTTTGGATCGGCGGCAACCTCAGGATCAAAGGCAAGAACATTCCGAACCTGATTACCCGGCATATAAAAATCAAACCGTAAACCGAGCGTCACGGTTATGTCCTTGTATTCCATTTTGTCTTGGGCGTAAAGCGCGCCGTCTGAAGGAAAGACATGGTAGCGGTCTGTGTAAATTCCTTCGCCGTCGTTGTTAATCGAAGGATAGGGAAGTGAGACTACGCGCAAATCGAAGTAATTATAGTCAAAACCAAATCTGAGCTGATGATTTTTATGCATCTGATTGGTTAACTGCAATTTTGCGCCCCAGACATAGCTTTCTTCTTCCACCCAAGCCGGCACTAACTGCCCAATATCTCCGGCAAGTCCGTCGCCGGAGAAAAAGAATCCGCGATAATTCCGGTATTCATTCGATTCATTGCCGGAATCCCAGATGCCGTCTCCGTCCAGATCTTCGAAGGGTTCGCCAAGGTCGTACCTTCCATTGTACCTGCCGTTAGCGTCTGGCAGATCTGTGAAAGGCTCTTTTTTCTCGCCGTATTCCCAAGGCTCTTTGTCTGCTCCGCGAAGCTGCCTGGTAGCTTTGTAGCGGCTGAGTTTGATATTGTAGTACGTTTTCTTACTCAGGCTATGGCTCCAGGAAAGCAGTATCTGTTCGTCGTCGATTTTCTGCAGCCGGGTATGATCCGGTGCATTGTACTCATACCATTGCAGATCCTCATCGATCTTTCCATCAAGATCGTCATCGATGCCGTTCAACGCTTCTTCGTCGATCCTGCCGTCGCCATCGTCGTCCTGATCGAATACATAGGTATAAGTCGAATCGTTGCGAGTCCAGTCCTGGAATATCTTATCGATCTCAGATTGAGTGTATTCGTAAGGAAATTCCCGGCTCAGACGCATGTAGTACGGATTAATCCAGTTTCGACTGTTTCTGTAGGCAGCCTTAAGTTTTGTTTTATCCGTAATATGATAGGTTAGCTGGTAACTCGCATTCAGATAAGTTTGTTCGCGTCTTTCGCCAAGATCAAGCTCTCCCGACATATCGTGTTTGTACCAATCCGAAGAGTTTATCCTGACCCCATTTGAGTTTGTATTTCTTCCGAGAATATCTGCGGCGGTGAAAAACGTAATGTATCCGGGTATTTTCAACCCCATCATCGGCAGTAAATAGGTCGTAATGGGTTCAGGTCCGCCTAATGATCCCTCGAAATAATCATAATTCTGATAAGCGACCGGGGCATTCCAGCGGGATGTTTCGCCGGTAAAAATTTCGATTTCTTCGAATTTTGAATCCGGCTTTGAATTTATGTCGTCAAACATGTATTTGAAGCGGCCATGATATTTCTTGCCGCCTTCTTTGGTTACGACGTTGACAACCGCAGATTGGGCATTTCCATATTCCGCGTCGAAACCGCCCGTCATGGCGATCATTTCAGCGACTGCGGGATTGCCGATATCTAACATTCTGAGGTTATACAAGGGGTCTTTAACCTCCATGCCGTCGATGAGGTAAGCAACCTCTCCGCGCCTGCCGCCGCGAATGTGAATGTTTGCGCCGCCTCCGACGGCGCCGGCGACATTTGTTAACGCCCCGACAAAATTACCGACCGGCATATTGTAAATTTCATCGCCGGTCGTTAATCGAGTCGAGGCTGTTACATCGTGCCTTAAGACTTTTTTATCCGCTTTGACAACAACTTCTTCCCGCATCTCGTAACTGGCGTTCAGTTGAAAATCGATAGTGGTCGTCAAGTCGGCAAATACAATTATACCTTGTTTCGTTACGGTTCCATAGCTGACATGACTGGCAGATATGTCGTACTCTCCGGGGGGAATATTCAGAATGAAATACTCACCCTCGCTGTTAGTCGAAGCGCCAAAGTAAGTATCAACGAGTTGTATATTTACATCAGGAATGGCTTCTCCGGTTTCGTAATCCACGACTTTCCCGGCTACCTTTCCTGTGACTCCGGCAAATAGCTGCATACCTGACAGAAGGACAGCGAAAACCGCAGCCATAAGAATCAATCGCAAAGTTGATCCTTTGATTTTCACACGAACCTCCTGTGATTTTTTTAGGATATACTGCAGTTTTACTAAAAGCAGTATGTATCCAGATAGCTAAGCAGAAAAAAAATCAAAGAAATGCGAGTAATTCCTAATGAAGCTCAAAAGATGGATGGAATTCCAAATTTCAAGTGATCGATAAGCTTCAGAATATGATAGTGACTTATGACAATGGGAATGCCGGTTTTTACCGGCTTTCCCATTGCATGTTTGAAGAAAAACGAATCTAACGGAATCCAGATATTGCTTCTGTCTCCGCCGACCGAATTTCCGGCGCATTCCCTTGATTTTCTACTAATTTAGAACCGAATCGACTTAGCGAATGAAAGTCATTTTCCCGAATTGACGCTGTTTGTTCGATTCCAAGACATAATAGTAGACGCCCGATCCGGCGTCATTTCCGGTCCAGCTGATGGAATGATGACCAGATGTGACTTTGCCGTCTATCAATGTTGAAACCAGACGACCTTGCAGATCGAATACTTTTAGCGTTACGAACGACGGTCTATTAATGCTGAACGGAATGACAGTCGCGTTGTTGAATGGATTTGGATAATTTTGTCCAAGTTCAAAGCTGACCGGAGCCGGTTCGATTTCGCGAACGGATACGCCTTGACCGGCAATTATCAGGAATTCGTATTGGGAAGCCATGTTTTGAAACTCATCCATGGCAAAAATATAACACCAGATGGAGTCGCCTTCGATTATCGGACGTCCGTTTATGGTATCGTTGGGAACTGTGAAATAATACGCGCCATATCCCATGTCGTCCACATCGGAGCTGTCGTACATCGTGTATTCCCATTCCGCGCCTTCATCGGTGGTAATGTAGTTAATGTCGGCGTAAATAATCGGCGAATAATCGTCCATGATATTTGCCGATACAACCCAAGGTTCTTCGAGGTCGTAACTGGAAACAGTGGGCGGTCCAATGTTTGGCGGAGTTACGTCGGTGAAACCATACTTGGCTGCGAATGCGACCCAGACGGTATTATTCGGTCCAGCCATTATGGCGTTCTGGGGAATAAATCCACCGACAAGTTGTTCGCCCTCATCCAGGTAATGCCAGAGGCGCATTGTTTCCGACCAATTATCGCCGTAGTCATCGGAATACTTAATTTGAAAACCGCTTGGCGTTAACACCGGATCCGGATAGCTCCAGACATTGCTGCCGGCGACTATTCTGCCTTCTGTGGTAAATACGCCATAGTTGCAATACAATAACTCACCCGGATATTCGACGCCGTCAAGGACGGTAGGATCGAGCCATGAGCCGCCGTTGTAACCGGCCTCGTCGAAGGAATACCAACTGTTATGCTGGCCTGGTTCGCCAGGTACGCCAAAATTGCTGAACACCCAAGGCGCTGCGTCAGTCTTATCCAGTGAAACGCTCGGATACCTTTGTGATCCGGTAATTTCCTCGATTGACCAGTTTTCGCCGTTATCCGATGAGTTGCCGACCGTAACGCCGTTCAAACTGTCGTTCCGGATACAGAAGTAGGTATAGCCCGCTTCTACGTCCTGATCAATCGGAGTTGACATTCCGATGTAATAACTTACATCAGTGCCGCTGTAGAGTTCGAGATCGATGATTTCCGGATCGCCTTCAAGCGAAGACGCCATTTTGAGGATGTACTGGTCGTAACCGAGTTCGCCTGGTTTCTGGTAAATTATGAACAGATACTCTCCGACATTGTAGGAAATATGAGGATAACTTTCGGATTCGTGGGCTTCATCGGTCAGCATCATCGGTTCCGACCAGGAAGCGCCCATATCTGTCGATTTCGCAACCCAGATTTCTCCGTGCGCTTCGCCCTCTTCTGGTACGTAAGAGTTGTACCACATAGCATATAGATTGCCATCGGAGTCAATACCGCAATCAGTGAAAGCAAACGATTGATCTTCCGCCATGGCGGCAATCATTGTAAACTCGGCGTTGCCCTCCATATCGGCTTTGACGTCGTAAATGCCGTTCACGCGATCGTGGTTATTGTATTCCGAAAAGGCGGTGAGCGCTACAACGAAATGCAGATTATTCTCGGAATCGACTAACGTGCCGAAGTCGTAAGAAGCTCCGTCCTGAGTCGATTCCTCATCGTCCGGATCATACATGCCGGTATCGCCGACATTCATCAATTCGCTCCAGGTTTCGCCTCCATCGGAAGAAACCATGTAACGATATGTCCAGAGATCATCCACATCCCGGTTTGGGCTGTTGGTTAAGACCGTGTAAGGTCTTTTCTGGATTTTGATTTCACCATTGTCAAACAGCTGACCGGGCGCTTTCGCCGTCGCCGCAGTTGTGAAAATCAAACAAAGCGAAATAAGTAAAGCAAAAAAGATTTTGCCTTTGAGCATCGCAAACCTCCAAGGTTTAGAAATTAAACTGATTGTTTTTCCTTAAATAAGGAAAAACTTGATTTTTTCGAATCCAACAGATTAGCGAAATTGATAATTGCTTTTAAAATCAATTTAAACTAACCTACGTCTGTTGACTTCACAGTTACAAAAGCAACGTAAAATCAAGCTTTCAAGTATTCAGTGCAGATGCTGGCGCTACGGTGAACGGCTGTTGGAATGTAAACTTGCTGAATTTTGGCTTATTTCAGATTTTGTGAGTCCCTTCGAAGTTAATGTCAAACCCGAAATAAACGCTTCTTAATCACTTCTTCATTGCAATTTAAGAATCAATTAACATTTGTCAAGCTTAAAATGCAATTTTCTTGAATTTTTCTTTCAGTTAGATCTAAAAATACTTTTAATTGGGCTTTGCCAACATGTTCGCACGCAAGCGCATGAGAACATGTTAAAGCAATTGAAAATGCCTTCAGAAAGGGAGTTCAACAATACTAATCTATCCTGTATCCCCAGAATTCAATAGACTTGCGCGTAACGACGAAACAGATCGTTCCAATGCCCCAGCCTGCAAACACGTCGGATGGGTAATGCACGCCGTCATAGACGCGAGATAATCCTATTAGAAAACTTAATAATCTGAAAAACCATCTGCCGCGCGGATAAATGGTTCCCCACCATAAAGCCTGACCGAATGTATTGGCAGCATGCGAGGATGGGAAGGAAAGCGATATTTTTTTATAAGGTTCAATCGAAGGGTCCGGCGAGATAAACCAGGAGCCTTTCCGATAGACCCGCAGCCCTTTTAAAATATTGCAGGGTCGGGATCGGGCGAAAAGCGGTTTAATTAAATAAGACGAAATCGGCTCCGACAAGATCAGAAGCAGCAGGGAGCCTAATCCGGCAATTCTGCCGCGCTTGCCCCCAAATAACATAATCAACGCCAGTAAGAGAATCATGCTCTTGCGCGCTGTATTGTCCTCGTGAAACAGGGGCATAATCCTGTCGAATATCGGATTTTTCAACTTAACGTTGAAAAGGAATAATAATTTATGGTCGAGTTTTTCTGCTTTTGGAGACAACGCCATCTCTTTTTTTAGTAAGCGCTACATTTACTACCGTGTGCATTAGTTACTGTACAACAGCCTTGAAGCGTAAAGGCTGTAACTCGTTCCCACGCTCCAGCGTGGGAACGAGTTGGTAAAAACTAATTTGAGAATGTTAAGCGAACGC
>CAZWOY010000059.1:4251-13646 GCA_964635255.1 uncultured bacterium | reverse complement strand
TAGTCTGCTAAAGGCAGACTCGCAATGACACTTTTTACTGCACTTAGTAATAACACAGTAACTTATTTCTAACCCTACTCTCGCGCCAATATATCTGCAACTCGATCCGGTTTGCCGGAGAACTTTATCGCAACCTTGGTTCCCGCAATCCGCTTAACCACCGGCTGCCAGTATCGACCGAAACAAACTACGGGTCGTTCCGGGATGAAGCCTTTCATCTGGGTTTCTATGACCATCGATAATTCGACCAGCGTGCCGCTCGAACCGGGCATTACTGCGTAGCCGTCGGCTAAGAAGACTAATGCAAACAACCTCTGGTCCCAGCGATCGACATGCCACTCATGCGTCAGAGAATCGCTTAGTTTGCCCTCAGGAATGTTGTCGCAGGTTACGCCTACGGAAATTCCGCCTTCGCTCTGCGCTCCGGCTGCGGATGCGTCCATCACGCCGCCGTAGCCGCCGTTGAAGACTATGGCTCCCCGTTTCGCTAATTCGGCGCCAATTAAAAAAGCGTCCGTATATTGCCTCGAGTCCTTCACCGGCGCCGAACCGCCGAAGACCGCAATTAATCTTGAGTTAGGGGAACCTTGACGCTTGCTTTTAAGTTCTCTCTTACGTCGTGCAAGAATTTGAAACCAGCTCTCGTCGATAACCGAGATCTCTGTAACGAACTGCGCATGCACTATTTTGTCAACCTCTGCTGTTTGGAAAAAAATGTATATACATAAGTTAACCATAAAATCGACGGTTTTGATCCTTTTAACAATCTTTATCGGCTGCAGCAATAGAGAATTAAAGGATCCCGCCGAATTTCGCAGTTACGAACCCAACGTTCCGGACAGCCTTGAGCCTCAAGGATATATGGACTGGGAATGGGGCGTTCAGCCGGACTCGATCTATTGGATCGACTATCGCGGAAAAACCGGCATGGTCGATTTTTTCGAAGATAATCCGAGCCTGATGATAAAGCGCAAGTCCGGCAACGAGCGGTACAGCCTGACGCTTTTGCCGGAAATATATAAAACCGAATACGGAACCTATTTTAATACGCTGCATCTGATATTCCACCCGCGAAAAGGACTATTTTCCTGGGAGCGAACCATCGACGACCGGCTGGCTAATCTGGATTCCAGCGGGGTTCCTTTGGATTCGGTTTACAACCTCCTTACAGACTCGATGGCAGAAAGATACGGCATGCCTCACGTTCTGGGAGCGAAAAATCTCGATGAAGATATTTTTCGAGAAAATCTCTATCTTTGGAAAAGTTCAACAGTTACAATATCGCTTGCCCACTACCGGTATCCGAATGAGCGTGAGAAAATTGTGCAGGTGGTTAAGAAGCATTGATTGGATCCCCCTGCCCCCCTTGGAAAGGGGGGTAGATTCGGTTAGGTATCGGATCTAGATTAGAGCATAATATTGAGACGCTTTCATGGGCTAAAAAAGCTGTCCAATTGAATTCATTCGTTCAAAGGGGGGTGGGATCCAAAGGATTCTACCTCTTCCGTTTACTGCCCAGAAACCATACTGCGGCATACACAAATGGCGTGTCCACAACTGCGATGGCGAATTTTACTATGAACTGCCCGATTATGATCGAACCGATCGTTTTTAAATCAAGGGCTCCCCAGAACGCCAAGCCGATGAAAACGACCGTGTCGAGGAATTGCGAAATCGTTGTGGAAACGATATTTCTCAGCCATAGAAGTTTATCGCGCGTTAATCGCTTCAACAAATGATACATCCAGACGTCGTGATATTGACTGATCAGATAAGCGGCTATCGATGCGAGCGTTACCCGTGTAATAGCATGGGCGATGCTATTGAACGAATCCAACAGCTCCCAGCCGGGATTTGCAGGCACGGCAAGACTTATCCGGATCAGAACCAAAATTGCAATATTCGCGATAAAGCCGTAAAAAATAACCGCCGCCGCTCGCGCTTTGCCCCAGACTTCCGAAATTACATCCGTGCAGAAATAAGTCAGCGCATAAGCTAAAACGCCGCCAGGGAAAATCAGCTTATATGTCTTAACTTCGACCATGCACAGTTTGGTCGCCAGAAACTGCGCGATTACTATACAGGCGATAAACAGGCTAAAAAACAGGTAGTATGCGTCGAAACCACTGATTAAGTTTTCTTTTCGACGTGTAGTCAGCGGTTGGGACAGCCGGCTCTTGCGCATTCTAAATCCTGATTTGGGGTAAAAATTTTGACGATCGGCGATGATCGCTTCGTTTAAGCGATCTGGCAATTATAATAATAAATAGGACTGTGGTTGGCAAGTTTACGAGTTGACAAGTTGGCAAGTTTTGTAACTATGCGTTGCAGATTATCAGGCAAAGGCGACTGACGCGCACTTAATGAACCGCGTCAGTCGGAAAACCTGGTAATATTACCATGTCTAATAAATAGTGTACACATTACAAACTCGTTCCCACGCTCCAGCGTGGGAACGAGTTGCGGCTTATTCGCTTCAAGCTGTTTGTACACTAATTTAATGCACATAGTAATAAAAAAGAGATAATATCAAATCCCGTTGCGGAAATTTCGATTCGTGGTTGTTAATCACAGATTTTATAGTTAAATTTACTAATTTAGTTTTTTAAACAATTTAACTTTCCTGCCCCTTGTGTAAATCAAAGGCAGTTGGGTTATTGTAAATGCGAGATGAGGAGATTCATGCACTCTGAATCAGAATTAAAATCGATCGCTGACAAAGCGCTTGAATATACGAACGGCTATGAAGCCGAGATAATCGTGTCCTCAGGCGACAGCGCGCTCACTCGCTTTGGAGACAACGTCATTACTCAGAATGTCTCTAACAGCGGCGTCGGCATATCGATTCGACTGTTGCGAAACAACCAGATGGGCAAAGCCTCGACCGGCAATGTAACGGGCGAAGGCTTATCAAAATGCGTCGAGATTGCTAAGAAAGCGCTGGATGTTTCTGAAAAGGACGACTCGATCCTGCCTTTAGTCGAACCACAGCAATATCGGGAAAAACTTTCGTATTATGAAGAAACGCACGAGTTGACGCCGGAGGACAAAGCCGATGGCGTTGTAAAAGCCGCACAAGCTTGCTCTGCGAAGAACTTAAAGGCTGCGGGGATATACTCGAATTCCGGGTCTTCGACAGCGATCGCCAATTCCAAAGGATTATGGGCGTTTCACAGAAATTCGAACGCCACTTTTTCGCTCTCGGCTATGGGCGGAGATTCGTCCGGCTGGGCGGAAGATTCGGACGCCAGATCGACCAAGATCAAAATCGATCCCGTAATCGAAACCGCGATTGCGAAAGCGGTAAAAGGCTCCGCTCCGGACGTTATCGAGCCGGGGGCGTACACGGTTATCCTCGAACCTGCCGCCGTAGCCGATTTGCTGCTGTTTTTGGGCTGGGATGGTTTCAACGGTCTGTCCTTCGTCGAAGGCAGAAGCTGCTTTGCCAACAAAACAGACAAACAAGTCGCCGGAGAAAATATCACAATCCGCGACGATTTCACGCATCCGATGACTCCGGGAACGCCTTTCGATTTTGAGGGCGCTCTGCGTCAAAAGGTTACGCTCATCGAAAACGGCATATTCAAATCGACGGTTCATGATCGAAGGACTGCTGCGCAAGCCGGAGTTCAACCGACCGGACACGCAATGCCTCAGCCCGACGCATGGGGGCCTGTTCCGCTTAACCTGATTATGAGTCCCGGCGATTCCTCTCTGGAAGAAATGATCAAATCGACAGACAAAGGTTTGCTGATAACACGGCTGCATTATACGAACATCCTCAATCCGATAACCATGAACGTTACGGGAATGACGCGCGATGGATTTTTCCTGATCGAGAAAGGCGAGGTTGTTAAAGGATTGAAAAATATGCGTTTTACGGAATCTGTGCTAAAGGTTCTGAATAATGTGGCGGCGCTGTCAAAGGATTTGTATAAAACCGAAACCTTCTGGGGCGGCGGCGGAACGATTGTGCCGGCGATTAAAGTTGAAAACTTTCATTTCACAAGCAAAACTGAAAATTAAACCGGGAGAGGTACAAAATGCGTCAATTAGCTGAACGAGCGGTCGAGACTGCGAAAACTCGCGGCGCTTCTTATGCCGACTGCCGGATTATTTTTACAAAAAACGAAGACGTCACCGTTAAAAACGGCGCAATCGGGGCTTTAAACATCAGCGAAGACATTGGATTCGGCGTTCGCGTTGTCGCCGGCGGCGCCTGGGGATTTGCGTCCAGTCCGATCTTAACTCCGGAAAACATCGACGAGGTCGCCGCCAAAGCGGTCAGGATCGCAAAAGCTTCGGCAAAGTTGAAAAACGAAGACGTCCGGCTCGCCCATGAACCGGTCGTCGATGAAATCTGGCAGACGCCGATTGCCGAAGATCCATTCGAAATTCCATTGGAGCAAAAGCTGGCGCTGCTGTTCGAAATCGATAAAATCCTGCGCGCCGACAACCGGATTAAAAGCGCAGAATCTTCCGTCGATTTCAAAAGCGAACATCAGTGGATGGCGACCAGCGAAGGTTCGTTCATCGACCAGCTTTTGGTGCGCAGCGGCGCGGGCTACAGCGCGACAGCCGTCGATGACGGCGACGTGCAGGTGCGCAGCTATCCCAATTCGTTCCGCGGTCAATACATGACTCAAGGCTACGAGCTCATCCGCGGTCTGAAATTGAAAGAGAACGCCGAGCGCGTCCGCGAAGAAGCTATCGCGCTGCTGACGGCTCCCGTGCTGCCGTCCGGAAAAAGAGACACAATCATCGACGGCTCGCAATTGGGTTTGCAAATTCATGAATCGGTCGGACATGCAACCGAACTTGACCGCGTTTTAGGCATGGAAGCGAACTATGCCGGAGTCAGCTTCGCGACTACCGAAAAGCTGAATAACTTCCAATACGGATCCGACAAAGTTAACCTGGTTTGCGATTCGACAATGCCCGGCGGTTTAGCCACTTTAGGCTGGGATGATGACGCCGTCCGCGCTCAACGCTGGCATATCGTAAAGAACGGCAGATTCGCGGGCTATCAATTTAACCGCGAACTGGCGCACGCTATTGGGAAAGAACGTTCAAGCGGAAACAACCGCGCGGAAGGTTGGGACAATATCCCGATTGTACGGATCACAAATCTCTGCCTGACGCCCGGCGAATGGGATCTGGGCGATTTGTTCGCAGACACGGAGAACGGCTTGTACATGGAGACCAACAAATCCTGGTCGATCGATCAATGGCGGTTGAACTTCCAGTTCGGAGTTGAAGCCTGCTGGGACATAAAAAGCGGCAAAAAAGGACAGCTCTACAAAAACGCCAACTACCAGAGCATCACCCCGGAATTCTGGGGAAGCTGCGACGCTATCGCCAACCATAAGAGCTGGACGCTGTGGGGAGTTCACAACTGCGGCAAGGGACAGCCCGGTCAGACTGCGGAAATGTCCCACGGCGCGGCGCCGGCGAGATTTAGGAATTTAACGGTCGGTGTGGGGAATTAGGCAAGAAAGGATGAAATAATGGAAAGTAGAAGGCAAAATTTCCAATCTATATCTTGGTTTTGGGATCTAAAGAACCGGGACAGATTAGAACTAGATCCACCATACCAAAGAAGAAGCGTCTGGAATCAGTCTTATAAGGATTATTTCATTGATACAATTTTATTGGGATATCCGGCTCCAGCGATTTTTCTCTTTGAAGATATTGCGCCGTCTGGTTTAACAGCGTATAGCGTTGTAGATGGAAAACAAAGACTTACAGCAATATTCGAATTCGTCGATGATACATATCCAGTGTCAGACGCTTCCGAAAAAACAGAACTAAGGGGTATGTTGTTTTCGGAATTAAGCGATGATGTAAAAAAGAAATTTTGGAGCTATCAGTTTACCGTTGAATATTTACCCTCAAAAGAAGAGAGCGTGATTAACAATATTTTCAATAGGATTAATCGGAATGTCGCTAAACTTACAAGACAAGAATTAAGGCATGCAAAATATGATGGCGACTTCATTAGCGCTGTTGAAGACTTGAGCGAGTATATTAAAGAATTTCTTCCGGACAACTTCCCGCGAATTGCGCCGCAATCTCGCAAGCAAAGAAAGGATGATGAGTTTATTTCACAACTGTTACTACTCATTGAAAATGGCGTCAGAGGATATACTTCCGATGAACTTGACAAAGAATACTCGGATAGAGATACAGATTGGGATCAAAAATGGGAAACTGAAAATACTTTTAAAAAAGTTATAAAAGAAATCGATTTAATTCTAAACACACAATATGGAGAACTTCTTATTAAATCGAGGCTAAAAAATCAAGCTGATTTCTATGGTTTATTTGGCGCTCTATTCGAATTATCTGAAAGAGATAATATTGAACTGCCAGATCCAGAAGTTATTGGCAGAAATTTGATTAATTTTGTTCAGAGAGTCGATGATCATGGTGAAAGGGAAAAAGATGAAAATACGATGGAATATTGGGAAACAACGCAAAAAGCATCTAATAACCAAACGCAAAGGACAAAAAGAATTAGGGTTTTAAAAGACATTATTACCGATCAAACTGAATCTACAGGTGGGGAGGCATTAGTGGGACAAGCTCAACAAGTGGAAAATGATAATACCGCCTGATATTCAAAACAAATTTAAAAACACACAACGGGATATTGAAGTATTAGAGGATATTGTTAAAAGTATTCTTATATTCTACTGTGAAAAAAACAATTATCCTTTTGTTTTTAGAAGGAAAACAATCGAATCTATCTCTGAAAAGATTGAAACCGGTAGGTTCCGTAGTTGGTCGGATATAGACGATTTTTTCGGATTTACGATAATAATCCCATTTCTCAATGAAGAACCGAAAGTTTTGGAATTTTTAAGGGAAAGATTTTCAGAAGTTGGAGTTAAGCTGCGCGGTTCAACCTTGAAAGCGCCGGACGTCTTCAGATTCGATTCAACAAGGTTTATCGCTACATTAAAAAAAACTAAATTTCCAAACGCGCCAGGGAATATTAAATTCGAGGTTCAAATTAAAACAGCATTCGATCATGCTTGGTCCGTTACAACGCACGCGCTTGCTTATAAAGCAGAAACTGTAGATTGGAAAAGACTCAGATTGGCGGCTTATCTGAAATCCGCCGTTGAACAATTGGATATCCTAACAAATTCCTTTGAAGAAATGTCAGAATATATTAAAGAACAAAATTGGCCTGAAATAAAGGCAAAAAGTAAGATTATTAAAAAATTTAAAGACTATTATATAACCAAACGCCTCCCTTCAGTTCAAGAACCTAAGGATTGGAGTCGTTTTAGCGACAATGTATATCATTTGTTAAGAAATTGTAGAAATCTGCGAAATAAAAATGAAATTGAAAAAGTAAACTTGTGCTTAGAACATTTTGAGCAAAATACAGACGAGTTAGGAGCAAAAGCGCCGTTGACTTTATCTCTGTTTCAATTCATTTTCGGCGCATTATATCAAAATAAAATTATTAATAAAATTTCCGATAATTATACAATATTCATATCGAACGATTTAGAAACCTTTTATCCACGAGTAAAAGAAATTTCAAACAGATTTGTTTTAGAGGAATTTGGAAGATGAATGTAAAGGTAATCTTCTGTATATTATTCTTGTTTTTATTTTTTAAAGGATTCGCGCTCATGGCGGGTGAAGGACAGTCTAATTATTTAACTAACAAGGAAATCGTCGAAAAAATATACAGCTTACTTCAAAGCGAAGATTTGGATTCAGCTAAGGCGCACATGTTCAGCTTCGGCGACGATAAAACCGTCGTTAACACCTGGATCGGTTTGCAATGCGACATTAACAACATTAAGGGCGATCCGTATTTATCCGCTGAATTCGCAGAAGCGGGAATCGCCTATTGCAGCGAGAAAGGCTACAAAATGCCGGCGGCGATGATGCTGCATAATATCAGCGCTTTCTTCATGCCTAATTGGGATGAAAACGTCGATTCGGCGGCTGTTCCCATAGCCTTGGACGCCGCTCGCCGCCAGGTTCCGATCCGCAAAGAGATCGGTCAGGAAGGTCCCCTGCTTTGGGCGTATTGGGATCTGGGCCTGGCTGAACTTGTGGCGGGAAACGCCGATGAAGCCATCGCCAGTTTCAATGCGGGCGTCGAGATCGCTGAGAAAACCGGTGATAAGGACGGCGGAGCCTGGTGTAAATTGTTTATCGGGAAAACGAAAATAAAGCATTTCCCGGACAAAAAAGAGGCCGGCGAAAAGGAAATGCTGGAAGCCGCCAGAACAATCATGGAAATTGGTCAGGACTGGGAAAAAGAGTCAATCCCCGGTATTTTAAAAACCGTCGGTTTAAAGCTCTAAGGGCGAATCGATGGTCGGACTCGAAATCCGTAATTTAACGAATTTGCAAAGACAGGCGGTCTAAGAAGCCGCCCCACATAGACATTTGGAGTCATTATGCGTCGAATTATATCCATTTTTTTAGCTCTTTTTCTTATAAGTTTCGCAATTTCATGCGGCGGGGGAAAAGAATCGGGCAAATTGAAGCCTGAAACGCGCTTCGTGACTATCGGCACCGGCGGCGTTACCGGCGTTTATTATCCGACCGGCGGCGTCATCGCTAAAATGCTGAACGATAAATCGGATGAATACGGGCTTAAGGTTACGGTTCAAGCTACCGGCGGTTCCGTGTTTAACATCAATGCCGTAATGGCGGGCGATCTCGATTTCGGCATCGCTCAGTCTGATCGCCAATATCAGGCGTACAATGGAATGGCTGAGTGGGAGAACAATGCGCAGCCTAAACTCAGATCGGTATTTAGTCTGCACTCTGAAGCGGTTACATTGGTAGCCTCCGATCCCAGCGGTATTTGGGAACCGATGGACATGAAAGACAAACGCATCGCCATCGGCAATCCGGGTTCGGGTCACAGGATCAACGCTATCGACGCGCTTAACGCTTACGGGATCACGATGGACGATATCATGGCGGAAGATTTGAAACCCGCCGAGTGCGCCGGAATGCTGCAGGACGGCAGAATCGACGCCTATTTCTATACTGTGGGACACCCGAACGGCTCCATCACTGAAGCGATTGCCGGAAAAACGCCGGTGCATTTCGTGCCAATAACCGACGTCGATTCACTGATTGCAAAATATCCGTACTATACCCGGACGACGATAGACATAAGCTTTTATCCGGGCGTCAGCAACGAAGAAAACACAGAGACATTCGGAGTTAAAGCAACCTTGGTTACATCTGAGAGCGTAAGCGAAGACATTGTTTATACTCTTACTAAAGAAATTTTCGATAATTTCGAAGACTTTAAATCACGTCATGAAGCTTTCAGCACATTAACAAAAGAATCGATGTTAGAGGGTCTGACAGCTCCGCTTCATCCGGGCGCTGAACGTTATTTT
>CAZWOY010000059.1:0-4241 GCA_964635255.1 uncultured bacterium | reverse complement strand
ATTAATAGAGCATCTCGAAAAATTTAAACTCTGATTTTAATATTTATTCGAGGTGAGATTATGCTTATATTTTATATCAGGGTTTCAGGGAAAACTAATTTCGCTTCTAATTAATCCGGGACATGCACGGGTCACAAGCTAAGAACAACGCCGCAGATAACAACGAAAAAAAATACCTGCAGGAACTGGCAGGTCCGCGAGAGCTTAAGAATTGGCAGTGGATAATGCTCTTTGTTGTCGCTTTAAGCTGGTCGCTGTTTCAATTATCTTTAGGCGGCGTGCTTATACTGAACTCGACGCTGGTCCGCAGTATTCACCTTGCTTTTGCCCTTTTTATCGTATATATAAGCTATCCGATTTTTAAAAAGCCCAAAGAGACGGCTCTTTTACGTCCAATTACTCAGCGTCATCGATTCCATCCGCTTGAAGTCTTATTTGCGGTCATTGCAGCATTAGCGGCTCTATACATTGCGCTGGATTACACAGGCATTGCGGAACGAATTGGAACGCCGATTCCTCGCGATCGGGTTATCGGTATTTTGCTGTTCGCGATGCTCCTTGAAGCTGCCAGGCGGGTTGTAGGTCCTGCTTTGCCGATATTGGTAAGCATTTTTACGCTCTATGCCTTTCTCGGTCCCCACATGCCTTCGATAATCGCATTTCGCGGCGTCTCGTTAGACCGATTCCTCGGTCAGATCACTATGTCAACCGAAGGCATTTACGGTGTGCCGATCGGCGTTTCAGCCAATATTGTTTTCCTTTTTGTGCTCTTTGGCAGTATGCTGGAAAAAGCCGGCGGAGGCAATTACTTTATTCAGCTTTCAACCTCCTTGCTTGGTTCCTTTAAGGGAGGTCCTGCGAAAGCGGCGATCTTAAGCAGCGGCTTAACAGGAATGATTAACGGATCGAGTATAGCCAACGTTGTTACGACCGGCACATTCACAATCCCGCTCATGAAATCGGTCGGCTACCCGCCCAAAAAAGCGGGCGCGATCGAAGTCGCTTCTTCAGTTGGGGGACAGCTTATGCCTCCGATCATGGGAGCTGCCGCGTTCATCATGGCGGAATACGTGAATCTCCCATACATCGAAGTGATCCGCGCGGCTTTCCTGCCGGCGTTTGTGGCATATACGGCTTTGTTTTATATCAGCCACCTCGAAGCGTGTAAGCTCGGATTGCAGGGAATTCCAAGGAGTGAACTGCCGCGGTTCGGACCGACCTTCATGAGTGGAATCCATTACCTAATACCCATCGCAGTTCTGATTTACAAACTCGTTTTTTTAAGACATACTCCGGAATCTTCGGCATTTCTGGCGATTTTATTTCTCGCGGGCGTCATCATTCTGCAAGATCCAGTCAGAGCTTATCGTTCAGGGAAACCGATCGCGCCTGCATTTAAAGACAGTTTCAAGCTGCTGATCGAAAGTTTGGTTCAAGGCGCGCGCAATAATGTAACGGTAGCCATCGCCTGCGCATCGGCGGGAATTATTGTCGGGATCGTTACGATGGGACCGGGAGGCATGCTGACGGAAGCCGTTGCGTTCATCAGCGGCGGTAATATTTATCTTCTGCTGTTTATTACGGCTTTCGCCTGTCTTATCCTTGGAATGGGATTGCCGACGACGGCGAACTATATCGTTATGGCTTCGCTGACGGCGCCGATAATCGTTCAGGTCGGCGGAGCGGCAGGTTTGGTGGTTCCGTTGATGGCGGCGCACCTGTTCGTATTCTACTTTGGAATACTTGCCGACGATACGCCCCCGGTCGGTTTAGCCGCCTATGCCGCGGCGGCGATCGCCAAGTCGAATCCAATACCTACGGGCGTTCAAGGCTTTATGTACGATATTCGAACGGCAGTGCTGCCGTTTATGTTTATTTTCAACACCGAGTTGATTCTTTGGGGCGTGAATAGCTGGTTTCATGCAATATTTTTATTTATGATAGCGGCGTTGGGCGGACTCGCTTTTGCGTCCGCGACGCAAGGCTGGTTTATAGCCAGGAATCGCTGGTATGAATTGCCGATTTTGCTGGCTGTGACCATTACCTTTTTCCAGCCTACGCTGCCGCCGCGGGCGCTTGGAATAGAAATGAATTATAGATTCAGACCGATAGACTTTCATAATGTCGAGGAATTCGGAAGATATTTAAAGAATACAGAGGATGGTTTGGCGAAAGAACTATACACTGGTTTATCGCCGATTGTAAAAAAATATGTCAGCGATATCGACGCTGGAACTGTGCCGTCGGATACGCTGAAGCGCAGGTTGGCTCATGAATTTAACAAACGATTGGAAGAGGGATCGATTTACAATGTGAGATATTTCGAATCGGTTCAACTCTCTGAACCGACCGCCGAACTTTTAGCCGAGGATCCGGTCGGAAAAAGATTGGTTCGATTAAACAGGATGCTATTTCACGATGCTTTTCCCGATTATATAGCGTTAAGCAAGCTGACGCAGATTGAAAGAAAACTGGGATTTCATCCCAAGTATTTCAGTTTCCTGTTGGCGTTCGGTTTGTGGGGAATAGTTTACTATCTCCAACGCAGACGGATCAGAGAAAAACAGTAAGATTTTCTCAAAGAAGATTGGACGAACAATCCTGTCCGATCATCGATCCCTATCAGGAGCGATTGCAAGAACAAAAAACAGAAAAATTTTACAAAACTTTAACATACAGAGGCTTTCATGAAACGATTGATAATTCTATTAGCGCTGTTTTCCTTCACCGGAAGCGTAATGGCGGAAATCACCGGTTGGTGGGGCGTTGTATCTTTCCGCGAACGGTACGAGGAAATAAAGGAATATACCGATTATACGTTTCAAGGCGAACCGGGGACGCTTCGCTATACCGATACAAACGCAAAAACGAGAGTCGGCTATAAGTTCGGATTTAAAATGAAAGTATCCGACAATCTTTGGGCGGGTTTAACATTCCGCTCCGGTATCGGTTCAGTGATGTGGCAGGACATAAACAAAGCCGATGATCTTCTGCCGGGACTGCAGGAAGCGTATTTAAACTGGGACGTCAAATACGCCTTAATCCAAATGGGCAAGATTCCACAAGACGGCAATGCGATGTGGGATTTATACGCCGCCGCCAATCAGACGGATTCGAGAATTTACGATCCTCGAGACGGGATATTCAATGACCGCTTGTCGGCTATCAATGGCGCGCGTTTGAAAGCGCCGTTTAAGTTTTATTCTAAAGTGGCGTCCGAAATCGGCGGATACAAGCTCCCGAAACCGACTGAAATTGCAAGCGCTTCAATCACTCCGCGAGCGACATATCATGCAGATTACATGGGCGGCTCTAAACGCGACTATTTTTCAACCGATCAGGGAGATGAAAGCGCTCTTGACTGGTATGCGTTTTTCATAGGCGCTAATCTTGAGTACAAGAACATCCTGATGGAATACAACCTCGATTTCGACTATGGCTTCCCATCCCGGCTCGGCGATAAGCGTAAACAGGACGACAAAGACTCGATCTACGTCGATGAAACCATCTGGGGAATGACTCATACGATCGAATCGCCCGCAATTTTTGGGCTGTTGCTTGAAGTGGGATATGGGAATAACTGGCGCGACAGCATCTTTACCGCGACCTTCTGGGACTTTAAAGCCGGGGCTGAATACGCCGGTTTCCGGTTAACATCCAGGTATCAATACGGCGTTCAGGAACATGAATTCGGCAATTACGCCGGTTCGAAAGCCATCCGCGAAGCCATGCACCTGTATTTAAACAAAACAATCTTCGATCTCGATATTCAACCTCGCATCATCTGGTTCAGAACCGACATCGATCCGCCTGAGCCTGAATTGACCGGGGGCAATTACACCGACGAGTTGAAACAGAAAAAGTCGAACGTAAGGATGGAAATTACGTTTACGGCGAGGTTTTAGATTATACAAGCCCGGGATTTTATTCCGGGCTTTTTCTATCGATGCAGTTTGAATTCTGAAAATTCAATCTCCATAATGTCCGATATTGTGTATCTAACATTTTGAGTTCGCATTTAGCGTATTTAGTAATCTGCTCATGTTTTGGCAACGTTGAAGATTGCTTCGAAATCAGCTTTATAACGGATTACGAAGCAAGGACAAGCGTTTTCTTATGCACTGGAATATAGATAGAAACGGCGAACCTTTAGATGTCTGGCAGATATTGCGAATCTGGAGGCAGGATATTAGTTAGGTCATAAAATGTTATCCCTTAGTAGGGCAGGCGTCTCTGCCTGC
>CAZWOY010000058.1:0-13874 GCA_964635255.1 uncultured bacterium | reverse complement strand
TAGTCTGCTAAAGGCAGACTCGCAATGACACTTTTTTCTGCACGTAGTAATAACAGAGAATCCGACTGGTTTTCGAATTATATTCCGCTCCCTCCAAGCGTTCAAGTCTGGTAAAACCAGATCGCTTGTTCTAGATATTGCCGATTTAAGATATTTAAGTTCGTCGCCGTCCGCCATCCGAATATCTCCGACAACTATGTACGGTGAATTCTCCGCGTTCCATTCCCCCGCTGCATCTCCGGTTGCTTCTACCGCCATTGAGCCGCTCAATGCAAGCAGAACCGGAATAAAAACAAATGGGAAGAACTTCATGTTCTTCTCCATGGTTCGGTTTTTTTAGAAATATACGTCATTATATGCGCTCTCGCAAGAACTGCTTTCATTGAGCGCAAATAAATCGCCCCCCGGCAACGCGCTGCCGGGGGGCGAATGAACAATCCTGCAATATAGATTAAGCAATACATGCTAATTGAATACCTGCCCGTGCATAGAAGGATATACATGCATAACCAGTCCCGAACCAGACGTTGGCGAACGTTCTGATCGCTCAGATATTGAACGTTTGGTTCGCCCATTCATAAATATTGATCTAAAAGGTCTCCCGGCATATATTATCAGTACAAAAACATTAAAGAGACCATCGACAACATCCGTTCACGCTGATACTCAAACCAAGCGGACAATTGAATAGACTAACCGGATTTATACCGATAGAAGCAAATTACTGGCAAGGAAATTTGAGCCTGACGTCCTTGCCAGAACATCCGGTTAATTAATATTTTGTCCAACTTCCTCCAGGGGTGAACTAAGTATAAATCGAATTTTGCTTGCTAACTCGTGTATTTTAAACGGTTTTTGTATAAACGGATAGTTATGATTGACTACGTTCTTATTATTAGCCGTCTTCTGCAGATACCCGGACATGACCAACACTTTCATATCGGGCGTTTTCCGCTTAAGCTGCTCGACTAAATCGTAGCCGTTCATATCCGGCAATCCTACATCGACGAAAAGCAGATCGATTTCAGCCTGTCCTAATTCGCATAGTTCGATCGCCTCTTTTCCGTTGTGAACAACCAACACTTCGTAACCGAATCTCTTGAGCATCCTTTTGGTGGTTTCGCATACCGCTTCTTCATCATCGACGATTAAGACTGTTTCGCTGCCGCTTAATACGCCTTCTTTTTTTATTTTATGATCGCCGGCTTCAATTCCCACGCCGACAGCCGGGAAGTAAATCTTTAGCGTCGCGCCTTGATTCGGTTCGCTGTAGAGCCAAATATGACCGTTGCACTGCTTGACAATTCCATATACGGTCGAAAGCCCGATTCCCGTGCCTTTGCCATTCTCTTTGGCGGTAAAAAACGGTTCGAAAGCCTTGGCTTTAACGCTGTCGGTCATGCCGACGCCCGTGTCGCTTATCGCCAGCATCACGTATAAACCGGGTTTCATTTCCGACAGATAGTATTCATAATGTTCTTTAATCGTTATATTAAGCGTTTCAATCGTTAAAACGCCTCCTTCCGGCATTGCGTCCCGCGCGTTTATCACCAAGTTCATGATAACCTGTTCGATCTGTCCTGTATTTGCATCGAGGTCATAGAGATTTTCATCGGAACTGATATTTAATTTAATATTCGAAGATAACGCGCTTGTTATCATAGGCTGCAAGTCTTTTAGAACCTGATTGAGGTTTAATCGTTTCTGTTTTACCGGTTTATTCCGGGTGAAGTCTAAAAGCTGTTTGGTTAAATTAGTCGCTCTCGCCGTAGCTTTTTGTATTTCTTTTAAACTTTTCAGCGCCGGATTATGCGGCTGCGATTCGAGATTAAACGACGCTAAATCCGCTTGTCCGGAAATTATGGTAAGGAGATTATTAAAGTCATGTGCAACCCCGCTCGTCAGCCTGCCGATAGCTTCTATTTTCTGTGACTGCATGAATTGCCGGTTCAGCTCGCTAAAAGAGGCAACTTCTTTAAAAAAGACAATAATCTCTAAAATTTCGGCATTCTTATTGAAGATCGGCGAACTCGAGATATCGAAAAATAATTTCTCGCCGCTTGTCGATAAGTATTCGATTTCGGAGAAGTAAACGTGGTTTCCTTTAAGGATATAGTCGATTACTCTCAAATCAGAATTTCGCACGCCTGCGCACAAAATCTTTTCGATCTCGCGATTGAATGAAAAGCCGTCCTCTGAATTGCGATTTCTGATGAAATCTTTCAGATTTCGATTGGCGCTAATTATTAAACCGGTCGAATCCAGCTTAACAATGCCAATCTGCGCGCTTGACGCGATATTTCCGGGAACTCCATCCGAACGGTTCAATCTTTCGATCCGAACGCCTTTGGCTTCGGATGGAATATGTTTTGTATTTTTTACGAAACCCATTGTTTCACCAAACTGACGTTTTCTAAAATGCCGCACCGGGAGAATCTCAACTCACAGCGCGATAAAACCAACAAACGAATACCTTATTGATTTTGACTCACAATTTAGAGCCAAAACCCATCTTAATAAGAGTTAACTCGCCAAATGAAATTTTGCATAGCGTCAAAGCCTAAAACACTGATTCAGATACAAGTTACTCCATTCTTCAGCAGCGATTCCTCAGATAGTTGTTCTTCTTCCTCAACAAAGACGTCGGGTGATTCGTTCGTTAGATTTTCTTTATCCTGTTTGGCGAAATTCGAAGCGCCAAGCAGCATCGGCGGCGGGTCGATGTTTAATCGATAGAAAATATTCAGATTGGCTGAAGTTGCCCTGGTGGTGAGAAGAATTATATTGCTTTCTCGCTCGATACGAACGATTTGCAAATCGCTCAGGCTTTCATCGACATTGATCCAGGGCATAAAGGTTTTGCTTTCAACCCAATGGACGATCGACGCCGCCAGAAGCGCATAATCGAAAATATAACCATCGTTTCTACCGGTTTCCCAAACGCCATATTCCTGTTTGAGCCAATTTTTAATCCGGCTGCAGGCAGCCAAAACAAAACCGGAGAAATCAGTTTCAGCGGTTATCAAAAGATTTCGATAATCCTCTTCGGCGTCAGCGCATCTATTGCGTAAGTCGCTCAATTCATTCTGCGACATGATGCCAAGATTCATATCGATAGGATTTTTAGTTTCGATGAAACTCATTAAGTCCAGTTTTTGGCTGCCCTCTGTAAACGGGAAATGGATTTTGTCAAGAATTTTCCGTAATTCCAAATCCGGTCTTAACGTGGTGTTCAGGACCCCTGCTATTAAGCTGGGCAAAATATCGAGATGGTTGGGAGTCGAATTGTTTTCGACTGGGATATTTGCGTCGATCTCGTTTATCTCCAATATTTTCCGGATGGTATAAACGGCTCCATACGCGGATGTTCCCGCAACACTGTCCCGGCAGTCCTCAACGGCAGAATTTAGCAGCAGTGAATTTGCCGAATTAGCCAAATTCAACAGTTTCTGCAATCCGCCATTGTTAAGATTTCCGATCTTATGGAGAGTATCATTGCCGGAATTTTCTTTCCCCGGCGTATTATCGAGTACGCCATCCACTAAATAAACATTCGACTCAATTGTCCCGTTCGCCGAATTTTCAGCTATTTGCTTAATATACATTTTGGGTCCAACCTTATGGGTATTTTTTGTTTTCGGACATAAAATCGCACGGCTGGCTCGATATAATACCGAGCCAGCGGATCGAATACTCTCTTATATACTATTTATCCATCGGTCCGGGAATCCAGAAAACGTCGTCCTCGGTATAAGGCGACTGATAGGGCTGCGATTCGTAGAAGTCAACGACGAGGATAAAATTCTCCGATCCGTCCCAAAACCCATACTTACCTTCGTTTCTTTCATGGTCGGGGCAGTCGGGATCGTTGTAATCGACCCGGGTTAGGAGAAGATCTTCTTCTTCATCCCATAAGCCATCGTCGTCGAAATCTAGCCACAAGGCTGCATAAGCATTATTGGCAAAAGATACGAAAAGTAGTAATGCAAATATTAAAGTGAATACTTTTTTTGCAAACTGCATTTTTCCTCCAAATGGTTGAATGAATAAATCACTTTCGCAACCTATAAGTGCAGATTTCATGCCATTTTTTGGTGTCATTCTTAAGTGGTTGTTATTATGATAATTGTAAAGTTTGGCATGTAGTATATATTTAGGGAAGGCTATATTTCATGTCGATTATACTATCAATTTGTAAAAATATTTTTACGAATAATTCTAAGTCCTTAAATCTAATATCTTAGATTTGTAAAAATATTTTGCACTATCTGGTGTAGATTTAGATATTTTGATGTAATTTATATTTTGTTAATTTAAACCGATCGATCTTATATTGTAGATTTTGCCTTGAGATATTTAAAATACGAGCAGCCTCAGAACGATTCCAGGAAGTTACCTCTAAAGCATGCAAAATTATTTTACATTCAAAATTATTTAATCTCGATCTTAGATCATTTGATTTGTTCCTTGGTCCGCTATCTGTAACAATTTCCCTTGGTAGATTTTCAATTTCAATTTCACTTCCATTTCTGGTTTTCAATACAGCTCTGTATATTGCGTTTTCAAGCTGTCGAACATTACCACTCCAATGATAACTGGTTAATACTTTCATAGCTTCCTTACTAACGCCTTTAATGTTTTTATTTCTGAATATCTTGCTGAACTTTCTAATAAAATGATTGCACAGGATTGGGATATCTTCAGTTTTTTCTCTTAATGGTGGAAGATTAATGGGATATGCATTTATTCTATAATACAAGTCTTCTCTAAACCTCTTCAATTCAACAGATTCTAATAAAGTGCTCTTAGCCGCAGATATTAATCGGAAGTCTGTTTTCCTTTTACTTGGGTCCCCAAGACGAACGAATTCGCCACTCTGAATTACTCTAAGTAACATTGCCTGAACAGTATTAATAGTCAGATCAATTTCATCCAAAAACAATGTGCCTTTATCTGCTCTCTCTACAAAACCAGCTTTATCAGAAACGGCTCCGGTAAATCCTCCCGTTACATGACCAAACAGCTCTCGATCAGCATTAGATTCCTTTAATGTTGCACAATTAACAGATACTAACTCGTAATCTTTTCGTTCACTTAGCCTGTGTATCAATTTTGCAGTTAATTCTTTTCCCGTTCCGCTTTCGCCAAGTAAGAGCACAGGTATATCGCTTTTAGCTGCAAAAAGAATTTCATTAAAAACTGATCTCATGATTTCAGTTCTTCCTTTCAATTCATAAAGGCCGTCTTCCCCAATTGTGTTAGAGCTGATCGATTTAACTTCCAGAATCTGTGAGGAAGGTTGTTCCCTATCTGTCGCATTTAAGATCATTCCAATTAAATTGGATAATAAAGCGATTTTCTCTATTTTTTCTTCAGATTGAAGAAAATTAGTATAGTTAGAATATAAACAGAGCGCACCAATACAAAGATTTAGGGAACTTATGGGAAAAATAGAAATAATATTTGCTCTATTTTGTTCTTGCTTTTCTCTTTTACTTGAGATTGGCATAAACTGATTCAATAAAGGTGAGTTATTTTTTGCGACATTTTCTATATAGGGTTGCAAATTATTTATCATTGAGTTCTCTCCATCTCTACTGATAATTTTAAATTGATTATTTTCTGATCCCTCGATATTCTTAAAAATGTTTCCGCCTTTGGCTGAAGCTAATCTAATTGCGTTTTGAAGAATATACTTTATAATTCTTTCTGAATCCTTTTCTTTACCAAATTTTCTAATTAATTCCGATAACTCAAGATCGAAAGAAATAACTTCATTCGCGATTGTTTTTACGCCGCCCTCGAATTTCTTCTTATCCTCAGTTTTGATAACTTTGTTGATTAATCCAAGATTATTGTATATTTCATTTGCTCTTTTGACTGATATCTGAGCTTCTTCTGTATAATTCCAATTAATGCAAGCATTTGAATATAATTCATAACATCTGCCAATTAAATAATCCGCATTTACTTTTCTTAGGAAATAATTGGCTTTTTCTAAACACCTGCTTGCTAAATCTCTTTTATTCATATCTATTGCGATATTCAATAAATGAGAATAGAACTGACCTTTTTCCAGATGTTCATAAATATCATTCCCTAAGTTTTCCATTTTTTCAAATTCGAAATTATTTATAGAACATTTTCCAGTTTGCAATTTTATCCTGAAATCCATTACCTCTATGATAGATTTAGGAATATAATAGTCTATATCCTTCTTACTATTAATACATTTATCGAGGAAAAATGCTGCATCCTGAAATTGTTGAGTTTCGAGAAGAAATTCAGCTAACAAAAAAGATCCTACATAGTTGCTTATTGGATGGTTTGTAATGTTGATAGTTTTCTTAGTAAATTTGAGCAATTTATTATAAGATTTTGCGCTCATGTGACGTAGTTTTACTGCCCATATTAATATAATAACTTGAAACTCATCTATATTTGCCCTTCGTGAAATCCCTAACGCCCTTCTGATATATTGCAATCCACGCCAAAGGTTACCTGAGTTTAAATTTATGCCAATAAAATCTATAAGTATGCGACAACATGAAATTGGAGTATAATATACGTTTAGTTTGTATCTGATATCGTCATAAAGCTCGTTTCCTTTTTCAATATTGCCATTTGTTAAATATGCTGTAGCAATAAGATGTTGAAGACCTACGTAATCTTTCTCGCTAATTATAGTTGAATATTTTTGTTCAATATGACTTAATAAGCTAAGACTATAATCATAATTACCTAATTTTAATAACGTTTTTACTTTTCCTTTATAGGCAAGAATCATAGTCCTAATGTATTTTGTTTTATTTTGGATCATATCGATACGTTCGATTATACTATCATACAATTCAAGCGCTTCCTCAAAACGTGCAAAAAAACTAAGTAGGTTTGCATATATTATGCTAAACAGGAGTTTTTTGGTTTCATTATCTATTTTTCCCAACAATTCTTCATAGAGTTTTAACTTTTGCGTGCTTTGATCGAAAGTTCCTTCGAGATAGTCCAAACGAATTAGTAGTTCAAGCGACTGCTGCGCAAGAATTGGCGAATAGTTCACATATAGATCAAAAGCAGATTGTAAATGTTTTTTTGCAGATTTGAACTCCCTCGCAGCATAATAAACTTTCCCCAATTCAAAATAAATATTCGACCGGCTCGCAAATTTGTTTAGCTGGGGGTCGTTCAGGTATTTCTTATACAGGCTTATCGCTTCTTCATACTGCTCATTCCTCGAATAGGCTCTGCCCAATAGTTTATAGCATTTATCCAGCAGTTCCAGTCGCAGGGGCTTGGATTTATCGTCTATAATGGACTCAAATATTGCCGGATTGGCGTCTTTGGGCAAGGATTTCACATCCATGCTTAAAACTTTATCTATAATTCTATACAACGTCTGATTCTGACTCGCGATATAATAATGATTGGCGACGTCCATTAGAGTGTCGATATCGTTTTTCTTTTTGAGATTTCCTTCCAGCCATCTGCCGACTGCTAAATGCAGCCTCCGTCTTTGTTGAACAGGAATATTCTGGTATATCAGTTCACGGATAATCGGAAATCTGAATTGAAAGCAGCCGCCGACAATTTCGATTAATTTGTTATTATCGATTTCATTAGTTATTTCTTTCCAGTACTTTGGCATATAGTTCATTTCAGATCGAATGGTTTCTGTGTGACACTTTTGATTTAGCACCGCCAGCCATTCGATGAGATATTTAACCGGATCTTTCAGAGTCTTCAGATCTTCCTGCAATAAGTCCTTCAGATTGTTGTCTATATTAATATCCAGATCGACGATAAACCACCGGCCCTCCGAATACAGGATATTGTTGTTGGCGGCGAGGTGGTTTAATATTGGCAGCGCCCAGCCGGGCTTTCCGCCGATGAAATTCCAGATTATGCCGCTTAATTGCTCGTAGCCTCTCGCACGGAGGAAGAGTAGTTTGATTAGTTCATTGAAATCGTTTTTAGGCAAAGGCTTTAGATTTATCCGCGTTACATGGTCGGAATATGTCAGGGATGAAAAACTCTTAACGCTGCTTTTCGTTTCCAGCAGCCATAATATCGGGAGGTTCTTCGATTCGACAAACATATCCTTAAACTCTTGCATGAGCGATTCATTTACACTATCGAAGTCATGCCAGCAGATAATGATAGGGCGGGCGGCAATATTCTCCTGGAAATAGTATCGCAATTCCAGCCAAATCTTGTGATCAACTTTAGATTTTTTCCCGGTTCCGCTTTCGCCGGTTTTATCGATATTCAGGAAATCTCTCAGCGGCGATAGATTATTCTTTTCTAAGCGTATTACGTGATAGCGGTTGTATTGTTCTTTAAGGGCAAATTCATCGATGAGGCGGCTGGTTCCGATCTCCTGCTCGCCTGAAATAAAAATTGCCCATTGTTCGCCCTTGACCGCAACTTTCAAACGGTCTCGCATCCTGCGCTGTTCTTTCTTCCTTCCTACGAAAGGCGTGTAATGAAAGCCTGAGGGGGCGAAAATCCTTTTTGGCGCCGAGCGCGATATTACAGACATAATCTCGCTTGCATTTCGAGGCCGGGAAACCGGATTTGGGTTGAGGCAGCGTGTCAGGACATTTATTAAAGACTCAGGCGCTTTGGCGTCCTGCCAAGCGTTCTTATCGGGGATGAATTTAAGTTTTTGGCTTTTAATGCTGGAATTATCGCCGCCAACGTATGGAACGGCGCCGGTTAATAAAGTATATCCGATCATGCCGAGCGAAAATAAATCGGCGCGGGAATCGGCGCGGTTCGATACGATGATCTCAGGCGCAGTATAGATAAATCTCTCTATTTCATGCAGATCGCTTTCATCGATTTCGAGTTTGCTTAGACCAAAATTCGAAATCTTAACGATTGATTCGTCGATCGAATAATCTTCGATGTTTTCCAGGTCGATGAATAAATTTCCCGGTTTCAGGTCATAGTGATTTATCTGATTTGCATGAGTCTCTGAAAGCGTGCGAGCCAAATCATAGATTATGCGGATTATCGAATCCACCGTCAACGAGCCTTTTAAAGCTTCAAGCGTCTTCCATGGGCAATATTCCAACACAAGATATTCGCCGTTCAACTCGCATTTTCCATAGTCGTATAATTTTATAATCTTATAGGAATCGAAGTGCTGTAAGAAATCGAATGTTCTTTTAAACCGGCGGTTTACATCAGAGGTCAGATAATCTCGTTTTATTAATTTTACGGCTTTTTTCTGGTTTGCCGTAAATAGATCGTTCGCGAGAAATACAATTCCCCTCGAACCCTTGCCCAGCATCTTTTCAGCCATATATCTGCTGTCGATTACCATAAGCTGGTCGGATTCGGTTCTATTCGAATTTAAATCGAAATTTGAATCGGGTGAGTTTGGATATTCCATTTTTTATATTAATCCGAAGTGTAAAGAAATCTTTACAGATCTTAATTCTGGACCTATGCCGGCTTCAAAATCGCCGATATTACTGCAAAGTTTTTTTACGCCGCGTAAGATAGCAGTGCGAGGAGCTTTTAAGGTATGTCTTTTAATCATAAAACCTTAAATATTCCTTTAACCAAGAAACATTTATAATTTAACACTATTCCTAAGTATTAGCAAGTGTAAAATATTTTTGCACCTATTATTTTAAAAATTGTCTCTTACAATTGCCGATGCTGAGTATTCACTTCCAATGGAGTGCGTTAATGAGCGGGTGGCATGGGTTTTTCGTTCCATTAATTGATTATAGTCAATGATAACTGATCGATTGCTTCGATGCGCATAATCCATACCTCGTTCCCACGCAGGAGCGTGGGAACGAGTTGGTAATGTGTACACTATTTATTGCACATGGTAATAAAAGCATATAGAACGAAACGCCCATGTTTACTTACTCGATTTGTAAACTATTTTATGTGCTTAGCGGCAGCCATCAGGGCTTTATGTTATTTGTCTAATTTCTAAATTACGACATTATAACGATATGTAAATTGAAAAGACTGTAAAAATTTCATTTTTTCGGATTATCTATTTTATTTTGCGGTTATTTATGTTATATTTTGAATTCACGAAATCGGATATATTTTTCAAGAGCAGGCGGGTAACGCTTGTAACTCAATCACATTTCACAAGTGTTGATCTGCAGCCTGAAATTGAAGTTAGATAGAAAATACAAGTCCATAAGAGCAGGAGTTTATTATGCGAAATCTTTGTCTTACCTTAGCGCTGCTGATCCTGATTTTCGCCTCAAATTCGATTGGCGCTCCGCAAAGCGCTCGTCTATCCGACTCTCAACAAGCCTTGCTTGAAAAGCTCGAGACGGAGGGCGCACTGACGCCTGAAGAAAAGGCTCAATTACATCGATGGAATATTTTACGACCTGACCGGAACGCTCCCAACCGCGACGGACGCGGCGGACCCGACGAATACGGCTACCGCTGGATCGATTCCGACGAAGAGGATGCAGGCGTCGAATACGACTGGATCGAAATCAGAGAAATCGGCGAAACAGTCGATTTCAGGAGGGATGATCAAACCCGAGGCTGGTTCGATATCGGATTCGATTTTGAATTCTACGGCAGAACTTATGATCGCGTGAAAATCTGCACCAACGGTTTCATTTCGTTTACCGAAGGCTGGTCTGGCTGGGATCATAGAAATCGTGAATTTCCGGATGGACGCCAGCCCAAGAATGTTGTAGCTCCGCTATGGATCGACCTTTTGCCCGATCCGGACGATGATCGCATCTATTACTGGACAAACGAAGAAAACAACATGTTCATCGTCGAATGGGACAGTATCTGGACCTATCCATGGCAGTGGTATGGAGATGAGGAAGAGAACGGCGGCGATGACGACGAACGCCAATGGGGACCGAAGACATTCCAGCTTATTCTCTACGCCAACGGTATGATTAAATTCCAGTACCTGGATGGAAATACGCCTATGGATCAGGGCGTAATCGGCATACAGAACCACAACGGCGGCGATGGACTTACCGTTGCCTCCAATGAACATTATCTGCATAGTGAAATGGCTGTATTAATCTGGCATGGTTTCGGCTCGGTCGAGGGAACGGTGCATAGCGCTGAAGACGAAGAACCGGTCGCCGGAGCGATGGTCTCGCTGTCCAATGGAATGGAAACGACCGTCGATGAAGCGGGCAATTTCAGTTTTCAGAACGTAATGCCGGACAGCTATACTTTAACGGTTTCCTATAATGGATTTCAGGAATACAGCCAGGAAATAGAGGTCGAATCCGGCGAAACGACCTCGCTGGAAATTCAGATGGATCCCGTCGAACAGGACGAACCTGGGGAATACGACACTCCGGGCACAGCGAACAGTATTTTTGCTGCCGGCGATCGATTATTCCTCGCCGACGGAGAAAACGGTTTGTTAATATTCGATATATCCGATCCGGACAATATCCGGCAAATCGGCGAATTCAACACCGATGGGGACGCTTTAGGAGTTTACGTTTCGGGAGATTACGCCTTTATCGCCGACGGACCCAACGGACTTGTCATTCTGGATATTTCAGACGTCGAAGATATCCAGTTAACCGGTCATTACAACTCGGACGGCATTTCATATTACGTTTATGTTTACGGCGAATATGCTTATGTCTGCGACGGACAGCGCGGTTTTCAGAAACTGGATATTTCCGAAATCGACGATCCCCGGCTCTCCGGCAGGTACAACACTCCCGGCATTGCCGTCCAATGTTATGTCGAGGGCGACTATGCCTACGTCGCCGACATGAACGGTGGTTTCTTTATTCTCGACATTTCCGGCAATCCACTGCTTGTCAACAGTTACGACACCGAAGGGACGGTTTACAGCCTGAAAATAATCGGCCATTACGCCTGCCTGGTGGATGGCGACGGCGGGCTGGTTGTTCTGGATATCGAGGATTTCGAAAACATCGAGCTGGTCGATACGCATGAAACTCCCGGGGCGGTTATATCGATGTTTTACTTAGCCGGCTATTTATATTTAATCGACGATCAGGCCGGTTTTATCATCGTCGATATTACCGATCCGCTTAATCCGGTCGCCATTGGCGAATACGAACACGAAAACGCGAGATGGATTTGGGTTATCGGCGATTATGCCTATATTGCCGTCGGTGAAGGGGGCTTTGTCGTTTACGATTTATCTCAGATTCTCGGACAGCCCTTGAGACTGGACGTCATTTCGCCAGAAAACGGAGACGAGTTCGCCGCTGCCGACACGATGCGCTTCGAGTGGGAAGTGGAGAGCCGCTATGGCTTGGAAAGAACTGTGCTGCAGTACAAAAATCCCGATGACAATCGCTGGGTGGACATCGTTACGCTCGAAAACGGCGAAACGGAATACAACTGGGAGATACCGGGACTATATTCCAATAGTTTCAGAATCCGCGTCAAGTGTTTCGACAGTCGAGGAAACCATGTCCAGCAGGTTATCCGAAATATTGTTATTTACGAACCCCAGGACGTTGCCGGTTCAGATTTTTACAGTTGGAACCTGATCAGCCTGCCATTAAATCCCACCGATCCGGCTATCGAACAGGTTATCGGAGACGACGTGGAACATCCGGGCATTTATGCGATGTACCATGTAAATATGAGGCGAGGCGTCGAAAGAATCGAGGAGACTGAATGCGGACCCGGCTACTGGCTGGTGATCGACCATGATACGAGCCGCGTCGATATGGAAGGCGCGGCAAACGTCGATACTTTTACATACATGTTAGACAGATCCTGGAATATGATCGGCTGTCCGTTCCCGACAAGCATTGCCTTGAGCAGCGCTTTATTCCGCTGGGGCGATACGACTTTAACCCAAAACGAGGCTGCCGACGCCGCCTGGATAATTCCAACATTGTGGGGACATCGACAGACGCGAGGCTATTTCCAGTCGCAGGAATTCGATCCGTGGCACGGCTATTGGTTTATGTGTTTAGTCGATGATCTGGAGATGCTGCTGTTTCCGCCCGGAGAGAACGATAACCCGGGACGGGACGCTCCTGATGACGCTGAACAATGGCAGGAATGGGAATTCCACCTGCGAGGCTCGATGCTTGAAGGCGAAGTTTGGGACGAAGCTACGGTCGGAGCGAGTTTACTGGCTACCGACGGATTCGATATTAGATATGATTATCCCGAACCGACTTACGCTCCTTTCGACGCCTGGATAAGGATGTATTTCACGCACAATGACTGGATAGGGAATTTCGCAAACGAATTCAACCGCGACATGCGCAGCTACATGAACGACGTTACGCAAGAATGGAATCTGACGGTTGAGACCAACGATTCGGGCGAAGTGACGGTTACTTGGGGCGACCTGTTGGCTAAATCGCCGGCGGAATATACTTATATCCTGATCGATCCGGTCGAAAATATCGAAGTTAATCTGATGGAAGAAGATTCCTACACTTTTAGCAAAAGCGAAGAGAACTATCCACTCAGAATCCGGGTGACAGCTCCTCTGAGCGCAGAGGAACAAACGCTGCTTCTCCCGACCGATTTCGAGGTTTTGAACGCGTATCCAAATCCGTTTAATTCAAGCGTTTCGATTCGCTGTAATATTTTACACCCTGCGGATGTAAACCTCCGGCTGTTCGATCTAAGGGGAAATCTGGTGCAGAAACTGTTCGCCGGCAAAATGAACGCGGGCAGCCATCAGATTATATGGAACGGCAATAGCGAACCGGCGGGAGTTTATGTTCTAAGGCTGAACGCTTCGGGCAGGACTGCGTCGAAAAAATTGTTACTGTTGAGATAGCGCCTGCTTTATGAAATAAGCTGTTTTTCTGCCGGTTTAATAACATTGAGTGCGCTTCAGCGCGCATGAGGCGCCCGGTACGCGCTGAAGCATGCACTCAATGCGA
>CAZWOY010000057.1:11109-13881 GCA_964635255.1 uncultured bacterium | reverse complement strand
GCAGTTTGGTTTTAATAAAATTCTATTTAATTTGGACTTTTGCAAAAACCTCAACAGTCTGAATTACAGCGATTATTCATAACATTTCGCCTCGCCCCTCATTTCCCCCCGCCCAAATCTTGAAACCCGCCTGTATATCCTTTAAATTTATAAGGTTTAGCCTTTATAGCCAAGTTGTTAACTCTTGGCGTTGCATTCGAAACCTTCAAACGGATTAACTGAATGAAAATACATCCGGCGCTGCGAGATTTTAATCCCAGGGATTATGGTTTTAAAAGCGGGTTGGAAGTCCACCATCAGCTTCTGACCGAAAAGAAACTGTTCTGCCATTGTCCGGCGGGGCTTTACAGCGATAAATACGACGCGCAGGCTCTGCGCCACATGCGACCGACGCTTTCGGAATTGGGCGAGTATGATGGCACGGCTCTGATGGAATTTAAGACGAAAAAGGAAATTATCTATCGCCTGAACAAAGAGTCCGTCTGCACCTACGAAATGGACGACAATCCGCCGTTTCTGATCAACCGGCAGGCGGTGGATATCGCGATCGAAATCGCTCTGATGCTGAACTGCGCCATCGTCGGCGAGCTGCACGTTTCGCGCAAGCAGTACCTCGACGGCTCGATTCCCGCGGGATTCCAGCGGACGGCGATCGTCGGCGTCAACGGCTGGATACCTTACAAAGACCGGAAGATCGGCATTATCCAGTTAGCCGTCGAAGAAGACGCCTGCCGCGAGATTTCCGATGATGGGCACTACCGCGTTTATGCAACGGACCGGCTCTCTATGCCGCTGATTGAAGTCGTTACGGCTCCGGATCTGCAGGATCCGCAGGAAGTCTTCGAGGCCGGCAAGCTGATCGGTCATTTGCTGCGCACCACCGGCAAAGTGCGGCGGGGAATCGGCAGCGTCCGGCAGGACGTCAACGTTTCCGTGACCGGCGGAACAAGAATCGAGATCAAAGGCGTGCCGCGCATTCCGCTGTTTCCGGCGCTGACGTTCTACGAAGCCTACAGGCAGCATAAACTGCTCGAATTAAAAGACGTCATCGCAAGCCGCGGCGTTACCGAAGAAAACTTCGAAGCCGTTCAATTCGACGCAACGTCGAAATTCAGCCATCCCGCGATTAAGAACGAGGAAAACGCTGAGAACTTTAAAATCGGCGTCATAGTTCTTAAAGGGATGAACGGCTTGCTGGCGCACAGAATCGGCGGCAGCCGGAGCTTTGCGGACGACGTTGCCGGCAGAGTGCGCGTGATCGCCTGCATCGGGCATAAACCGGTTTTGCTGCATACGGATAAAGACGCAAATTACGGACTATCGGAAGGAGACCGGCGGAAACTGGCGTCGATAACCGGCATGAAACTGGACCGCGACGCGGCGGTCGTCGTCTGGGGAGATAAATGCGACGTCGATATGGCTCTGAGCGAAGTCGAAATCCGGTTCAGGGAAGCTTTCCACTGCATTCCGAATGAAACCAGACAAGCGCTGGATTCGGGCGAGACCGATTTCGAGCGCATCCTGCCGGGACCGGACAGGATGTATCCCGACACCGACTCCCCCCCGCTCTCGATCAGCCGGGAAGAAGTCGATCAAATCCGGACACTGGTCAAGGAACGCCCGTGGGAAAGGACGAAGCGGCTGAAGGAAACCGGATTGACGGATGAATTGATAGACCGGATGATAATCTCGCCCCGTCTGCGGTTGTTCGATAAGCTTGTACAAAACAACGGCTTCCCCTCGAAACTCGTCGCATATACTTTAGGCGAACTCCTGATTCACGCCCGGCGCTTGGGAGGCGACGTCGCGAGTCTGACCGATGAAAAAATCGAGGAATTATTCAGCCTGCTGAAAGAGAAAGGTTTCGGACGAGAGGTTATCCGTCCGATCTTAGAAGAGTGGGCTAAGACCGGCGACAGCGACTGGGACAGGATAGCGGATCGACTGCACATCCAAAATCAGCCGGAGATCTTGGACGACGCCCTTATGAAGGCTAAGGACAATCTGAAAAACGTCAGAACGGACGATCCGGAGGCGAGACAAAGATTCTTGATAGGCGAAATCATGTACAGCCTCCGCTGGGGAGTTCCAGGAAAAGAAGTTGCGGGGAGGGTTGCGCAGATCTGATTTAACACTCAGATTATAAAAAGGTTTCACTTCGCAGTATGCTATTTGCGACGTTTAAAAAGGGGAGTTATCCCTCTTGATGGAGCGCCTGCCTGTTTGAAATGTAATAAACGCCGGCAGGCAGGGACGCCCGCCCTACTAAAGGAAACCTTATTATGATCTGAGTAATAGTGAGTGCGAGAGCTTGCAGACGCCCTCGTCTGCAAGCTCTCGTGGTTGAACAATCCTGTCTCATGCGCTATCTGAGTGCAATTTTTCCCGCACAGTTGGGAAAGACCGCGACGAAACCGTTACTTTAGAGAATTCGTTAACGGATATGAAAATCCAAACTTAATCCAAACCCCCTTTCCAAGGGGGCAGGGGGATCCATTGCGCAAGAAAACGCCAATATTGTTACTAATTTTTCCCTTCCTGATCTTCGGCTGCCTGAACGCCGATTCGCCGCAGACCGACTCGGAATGGGCTGAGCGGCGCAGCGAACTTGTCGAAGTCTTAAAAGGGCAGGGAATTTCCGATTCGAGGGTTCTGGAAGCTATGGCGGCGACGCCGCGGCATGAGTTTGTGCCGGAAGAATGGCGCCGGCATGCTTACGAAAACCGACCATTGCCGATAGGCGAAGGACAGACAATTTCGCAGCCCTATATC
>CAZWOY010000057.1:0-11099 GCA_964635255.1 uncultured bacterium | reverse complement strand
GAACTGCGGCTAAAACCGGGCGACAAGGTCCTGGAAATCGGAACGGGCTCGGGCTATCATGCGGCGGTAATGAGCGAATTAGTTGGGCGTATCTATACGATCGAGATCGTCGAAGAATTGGGGAAGCGCGCGACCAAGACATTGAACAGCCTTGGATACGAGAACATCGACGTCAAAATCGGCGACGGCTATAAGGGCTGGCCGGAACATGCGCCGTTCGACGCCGTGATCCTTACCGCAGCCCCGCGGAAAATCCCGCAGCCTTTAAAGGATCAGCTCAAAATCGGCGGCAGGCTGATCGCGCCGGTGGGAGATTATTGGCAGGAATTGGTTTTGTTAAAACGCACAGAGAAGGGCTGCACCGAAACGTCGATCGCCCCGGTGCGATTCGTTCCCATGACAGGCGAAGCGGATGAGGATCGGTAGAGGCGAACTGTACGGCGGCTTGAGCAAAGTACTGTGGGCGGTTCTTGTTCTGGCTGGCATTATCACCGTCGGGACAATCGGCTACACAATGCTCGAAGGCTGGCCTCTCCTCGAATCCAGTTAAATGACCATTATCACAATGTCAACCGTCGGATTCGGCGAGACCAGACCGCTGGACCCTACCGGAAGGATTTTTACGATTCTCATCATTGTATCGACTATCTTCGTCGGCGGCTATGCCGTTACCAACCTGAGCGCCTTTTTCATCGGAGGCGAGATCGGCGTGATTCTTCGCGGCAGAAGCATGGAAAGGAGTATAAAAAAAATGAAAAATCACTGCATACTAATCGGTTTCGGCATGGTCGGGTATGAAGCAGCCCATGCCATCAGCGATAAGAACCTGATCATAATAGAAAAAGACGAACAGCGCTATAACGACGCTTTAGAATCCGGCTTTCACGTCATTCAAGGCGACGCCACTCATTATGAAGTCCTGCGCAGCACCGGCATCGAAAGAGCCAGCGGGATGATGATCGCTATCGGAATGGTGGCGGATACGATTCTGATTGCGCTGACCGCTAAGGAATTGAATCCGGAGATAAACATCAGCGCCAGAATCGATGATTCAACAGCGGTCTCGAAACTGCGACGAGTTGGAGTCAACAACATCGTTACCCCCAGCCAGATCGGAGGACGGCGGCTCGCGGCATTCCTCAGGCAGCCGGCAATCGTCGATTTTCTCGATCTGGCGATGAAGCGGGACGATCTTTCACTGAAGCTCGAAGAAATAAAAGTTAAAAGCGCCAGCACGGTAACCGGAAAGACGCTGAAGGAATCGGATATAAGAAAGACGTCCGGCGGAGCGCTGGTTATGTCGGTGCTGCAGCCGAACGGAAAGCATATCGTAGCGCCGCCGGCGGATTACGTGCTGCAGGAAGGCGATACGCTGATCGCCTTAGGCACCGACGAAACTCTGCAGAACTTAAGCGAAATTTTAGACGTCAAGAAAGAAAAATCCAAAAGTAGAGCTGATACTGGCGAAAAATAAAGCCATAGGACGTCGAGCGGTCAGCGAGCTTTTGGAATCAAGCCTCGATATAGACGAAATCCTGATCGCCGCCGGATCGAAAGGCGGCGAGATCGGCAGCATAATCGAAACGGCGGAGCGAAAAAAAATCCGCATCGGAACGGTCAGTCGCACCGACCTTGACAAGATAACGTCCAATGCGAAACATCAGGGAATCGTGGCTTATTATAAAGCGATTCCGCTGAAAAGTATCGAAGACCTCGTTTCATCGAATTCGGACTCCGATCCAAAGCCGGTAATTATCCTTGATGGAGTGGAAGATCCACACAATTTAGGGGCGATTATACGGTCGGCTGAAGTTTTAGGCGCGTTAGGCGTCGTAATCCGCAAACGGAGATCCGCCGGCGTGACGCCGCTGACGGTTAAAGCTTCCGCCGGAGCCGTCCTAAGGCTGCCGGTAGCCGAAGAATCGAACGTCGATCAGACGCTGAAATATCTGAAAGACGCCGGTTACTGGATTTACGGCTTAGACATGCAGGGATCGAAAACGGTTTGGGAAGAAAACCTTTCCGGCAAAGTCGGCTTTGTGATGGGAAGCGAGGGCAAAGGCATAAGCAGCTTGGTTAAAAAACGCTGCGACGCCCTGTTACGAATCCCTCAGATGGGGAAAATAGGTTCTCTGAACGTGTCCGTAAGCGCCGGGATAGCGATGGCGGAATGGCTGCGTCAAAGGAAAGAAAAACGGAGTTAATATAAAATGTCCCGAAAACTAAACATAATCGTCGTTCCGCAGGATCGGGGAACGCCGGCTCGATTTACAATATCGGTAATGTGGCTGCGGATCGGACTGGTCGCGCTTTCCATTTTCTTGATTGCGATTGCCTTTGGAGTTGGGAGCTACAGTTATCTCATGCGCAGATCGATCGATTATGCACAAATAAAAAAAGAAAACGAGCAGCTTAAAATGGAAAACAGCCGCATTGTCCATGTCGCTCGCGAAGTTGAAGAGAGCCGCAAAATATTGGCGCAAATCATCCGCTCATTAGGCGGTCATCTAGATTTAGGCAGACCTTTGGTCGAAGGCGATTCAGCCGCCCTCAGCAAAGCCCTGCAGGAAACTGAGATTAACTTTACAACCGAAGATCTGCTGAATCGATCGTCTTATGCGGTCGATAGAATGTTGTCCTTTGGAATGCCCTCCAAAATGCCGGTCGATGGGTTTATCACGCAGAAGTTTCACGAGGATCATCTTTTTCCATCCAGAAGCCATCGGGGCATAGATATAGCAAGTAAAACCGGATCAAACGTCCTCGCCGCAGCGGCGGGCAGAGTCGTTTTCGAGGGCTGGACGCCCCATTACGGCAACTGCATGATGATCGCGCATCCGAACGGATACATGACCTTCTATGGCCACAATCAAATGAACATAAAAAAAGTCCGCGAATTGGCGTCTCGAGGCGAACCGATCGCCTTGTTAGGCAATTCGGGCAGATCCAGCGCCCCGCATTTGCATTTTGAGATCTGGAAAGACGGCGTGCCGGTCGATCCTATGGAGTTTTTGCATGTTGAGATGGAAAACGAAGAGGGCAGTTAAGAATACTGTATAAAAATTAAGTTAACTACAAAGACAAAATAACTCGAAGGCGCCCGGATTCGGCGAATTTGGGGAATCTGCCCTTGAGTGCGCGCTTCAGCGCGCATTTAGCGTCCGGTGCGCGCTGAAGCGCGCTCTCGATGTTGCTAAGCCAGCTATTTCTTATGTTTGGCGCTGCAGTTCAGCAAAACCGAAAAAACTACCTGATTAATCCAGCCCATACCAAGTGGTCTAATTTGTCTTTCGTCTTTTGGTTGACGATCGATTCCAGGTAATAATCGACCACTTCATCGATCTTACTCTTTATTTTAATAAGCTCTTCCGTAATCTTCTTCAAAGACTTCTCATCCTGCGGAACTTGAATCTCATCCATCCCGCACTCGACCAAAGTTTTTAGGTACTTAGCTTCAGTTTCCGACGAACACTCCACCGGAACGCCGCCGTTATTCAAACTCCACCCGAATAAACCATTCTCGACCGTCTTGTCGCCTCTGCCGGTTTGAATCCTCCGCAATTTCAGGTCGTTTCGAGACAGGATTTTTTCTCTATATAAATCGCCGATCGTCGGCTTCCCGATTTCTTTCAGGACGTCTTTTACGAATTGGGTGGTGTTTATGCCGTTTAGGATTTTGTTCTTTTTACCAAGGGATCTCGCCCTCGCAATTCTCGAACCGACCAAATCGATAACGTTCCTGTAAATATCGAGTTGTTCGACCTCTGTCAATCCTAATATCTCCCCCATAACAATTTCGTCGAGCCGCCTGCGGTCGGGCAGTACAGTTGAAAGACCGACGTCTTCTTGATTCTGCGCGCCTAATTCCACAAAAATAGAAGATAATTGCCTCTTTTTTAATGCTTCAAGCACTTCGCTAAGATCTCCGCAGAAATCCATCAAGTTCCTTGGAACCGGCAAGCTTTGCAATTGATAAACGTTTGTGTAAACTGCGCCTTCGCCAAGGTTCGTAATTCCTTCGATTTCAATAAACAATGGTATTAGAGTGCTGTTCAGATAAGCCTGCACCGCCGGTTTCATTTGTATATCGTTCAGGTTTATATAGAAGAATCGCTTGTCAGCCCACGCGCCATTCGGATCGTAAACGCCGTATCTGTCGTTATAAGCGTCCGGCCAAAGCAAGCCGGGTTTTTCCCATTGCCCTAAGTCGTACCATTTGCTTCGGGATTGAAATGTCGATCGCTTATGTACGCCTTTCTCTTCCGCTTCCCGAATATAGCGCCATATTTTCCTTCCATAAAGCTTATCTCTCTGTTTATGTATCATCAATACTCGCTTTTCAAGCGTTTCTTTATCAACCACTAATCGTTTGCATTCGCGAGGCGATTTTATCAGATAATTCGGTTCCCACTCTCCCTGTTCATTCTTTTCCATCCAAAACTCTTTTCCAATTCTTCGCCTTTTAATAGTTGGCTCGCTTAAATAGAAAAATTCATTGGCTCCGGTGGTAAATCCGCGTAGAACTCTTGCTATGTCCTTTAATTTTATAAATGTATTCCTCTTCTCTAATAGTTTTAGAACAACTTGAGAACCTCGAATATACTTGCCCCACTTTGATCCTAAATATTCATTCTCGTCATGACTAAATCCTCTTTCCCACAGTTCCCGCTGAGAAATTGGGGATATTTTCATATCATCGTTCTCATATTGGGTAGAATGCGACAGGATGGTGCGAATAAAATTGTCTATTTTATTTTTTCTTTCAATTTGCTTTTCCCATTTCTCTGTTGGCGGAGGAATCAACGATCGCAAGTTCTTTTTCATTAGGACAAATCGAACCGGATTGTCCATCCTGTGGTTGTTTTCATTACATTTTTGCAATATCAAAATGCATGTATTGATATCCGCCGCTTCAAACCAGCGTTCTACCTTAGATTCGATTATCGCAATTATTTTATAGTTTTTAAGCAAGAACTCCTGCAATCCTCTGCCATAGTCCACGTCGAGCCAGGAATTGGATACGATAAAGCCGAAATATCCGCCGTCCTTAAGCATTTTAGTTCCATGCACAAAGAAATAGGCGTGAATGCTTGATCTTTTAGTCAGGTTTGCCAAAGGCTTGCCGTCGAAATCATAAATTGAGTTCTCAATTAGTCTTCTTTTATTGACTCCGGTATCGGGTATTTCTTCCTGGCGAGTGTAAGGCGGATTGCCGACGATTGCGTCGAATCTGTCAGGATAGTCGATATTCTTTTCAACCTCTCCAATGGCAACAGCTCTCGTTTTTATCCAGTTTTTAGGGAGTTTAACGCCTTTATCGGTTGCTTTAACGGCAAAAAAATTCTCTTGTACAATATTCGGGAAATTCCTGTCAACGCTAAGATCGTTAATTGCCAAATTGATCGTCGCTAAATGCGCCGGAAATTTAGCAATATCGATTCCCCAAAGCGTTCGGATGATCTCTTCGTGAGTCTTGTTTTGGTTCATAAGCTGTTTATGACGGTAGGCGCGCACTAAGAAAGTGCCAGCGCCGCAAGAGGGATCCAGCACATTATCGTTTTCATGTTTGACGCAAAACTGCAGAATCAAATCGACAACGTCGGGACCAGTGAAGTATTGTCCTAAAATGTGGCGTTCTCGATCCGGTATAATCCGTTCGAAAATTCTGCCGATAACGTCAAAGCCTAATTTTGAAAGATCATACCGCTTAAATATCCTTATTAATGCGCTTATTTCACGAAAGACTTCTATATCTTCGGGAAAGGCTATTTCATCGATAAATTCAGATGTGAATACAGTTTGATAGTCTATTTTTTGTACGTCGCTAAAATAGGTTCGCAGCAATGATTCAACCAGCGATTTTTTCCAGGTCTCTTCCGTCAATTCCATCGGGTTCAAATCGGCGGGACGCTGCGTTTGCAAAATGCAATAGAATAAAATTTTATTCACTAATAAGTACGCTGTCTGATGAGCAATCTTCTCAAAATCGTGCGCCTGCCCCGAAAATTCCCACCCCTGGTCGATAAACCATCGCCTAAGCTTATTTTTAAACTCTTTATCGCTGCGGTATTGGTCCTCTATCGAATGCTGATAATGAATGCTCAACACTCTGATCTTCTCGTGGATCCGCCCTATTAAAAGATCGTCGATGGCGTGGCGCGGTTCGGGCTCTTTGCCGGTGTGGATAGCTTGCAGCTTTCTCAGGAACAGCGTTAATTGTTTCTTTATCTGCGCCGCATGGCGGGTGTACTCCAGTTCGTCGAGATTGTAAATATCGCACAGGTCGTATTTCTCGACGATTTGCTCCTCCTCGGGGCGCATCTGGTTGGCTTTTTCGGTGTTGTACCAGACAAGCTTTTTAAAATTCAGGCAGGCGAAGTACTTTGACCGGCGATTAGCGGCTTTTCGACGCGCCGGCTCTTTCAGCTCGTCTTCGTCGTAAACGTCGTATATCGGGAGTTTGGCTTCCAGAACCAACAGCACGCGGTTGCTGCGGCGCGATTCGAACAGAGCGAGATCCGGCATTTTGCGGTCTTTGCCGATCGTTTCCACTTCGGGAAAGCCGATATCAAGATTTTCGTTCTCGATAATCTCCCGCATCCACGCCATAATAACCACCACGCCGCTGCGTTCGGTTTTATGAGCCGCTGAATCGGAAATCGGTATTAAGTTCTCTTTGCGCGTGGTTCATCCTTTTTGGATTTTCCGTTTGTATTGTTAATATATCAATAATTTGGAAGTTTGCAAGAGGTTCATCAGTAGGACGGGCGTCCCCGCCTGCCTTTTAACTCGTTCCCACGCTCCTGCGTGGGAATGCATATCGACCTCATATTGTTAAGTATGCATTCCCACGCAAGAGCGTGGGAACGAGTTGCGGCTTATTCGCTTCATGCCGGTTGTACACTGTTTAATGCACATAGTAATAGTAAGTTTGCCGGATGTTCATCAGTGGGACGGGCGTCCCCGCCCGCCTTCGCAACTTAGGATCCTGGACTATTCCCGCCACCTGAGTTCAACATCTTCCCGAATCTTAACCAAATATCCCTGCCCCCGCCTAAGCGGCGCCATATTGTTAAAATTCCGTTCCGGGATATAAAAGCGTCCCGCCCCGTCCTTTGCCATCAGCAGTTGCTCGCCGATGTTTTGAAACGCTTCCGGGGCTTCATGCTCTTCAGCGGGAAAATATGCCGCCATCGACCAGCCTTCTTCAAGCTGAATTGGCTCGTTAGCCGGGACGGGGTCGCCCGCTACCGTCAATTCACAATCCTGAGCGACGTTGACAAGAAGTCCATAATGATTATTCCAGTTCAGAATGCAATTAAATCTCCATTCTGGAATAAAAAAGCGGCCTTCATGATCTTTTACCAGAATAACAAGATCGCGCTCTACCAAAGGCAGAAAGATATCTTCAACGTAGAATTCTTCGAACGCCACGGGAAAGGAAATCATATTCCAGCCCCGTTCCAATTGGACGGTGAACTCGATTTGATCGCGCGCGCCAACCTCGAATTCAGCGCTAACGCCTCCATGTTCATGCTCCCAATTGGTCACTTGGGCGACGACTTCATACCTGCCTTGCTGCAGATCCTCCCAGATTATTTCATCCTCCCAGGGCAAAACAACTTGTCGTCCAATTTCAGGATGCGTTTCCCAATGGTACGCAAGAACGAGTCTGAAACCGTTGTTCTCAACATAAACTGTGTCGTTGATAATGTGATGGTTGTCAGCCCATAATTGACCATGAATAGTAATTGCAGCGTCATCGCCCGGATCCGGGCGTTCCGGATCGATTGTAATGCGATGAAGCGTTTGCGCGTAGCTTGATGCAGCCAGTGCGAGCAAAAGGATAAAAGTTAAAGCGATTTTGCGCATAATTTTCTCCTGACTCTGAAATAATTCGCAATTGACACTCCCAACAATAGATAATCTAAGCTTACTTAAACCAAAAATCAATGATTTCTAAAGAAAATATCAAGTTTTTTTATTCATACAGCATTTCTTATATTTCTTCCCACTCCCGCATGGACAAGGATCGTTCCGGCCGGCGTTTTGATAGGTCGCTTGCCGCGTTCTTTCCACCAATTCCTCGGTGGTTGATTTTAAGTCTTTATCCCTGAATGCAACCGACAACCAGCATATTAATTCAAATGATTTATTCCATAAGCCTGCTATTTCATTCTCCCAGCCATCAGGGAAAAGATACTTTCCCCTTTTTATAAGTTTTCTTTTCGAACGGAGACAATCATAAATATCTATATCCAGTTGCGCGAGCCTTCTAAAGCGTTCAAAACCTTGTTCATCCAATTGTCTTGGTTTGGCGTCGATAAGACCTTTCAAGAAACCCGCGATTTCGGACCTAATATCTATGCATTTTTCGAAAAACACATCCTGGATGTTTCCTTTATATTCCGGACGGAAAATTGTGTAACCGCCGCTGCTCAGCTCCCGGGAGAATTTTCTTAAAATTGAATGCAGAACGTTTAACAATTCAAGAATTGCTCGATTGGTCGCCGGAAATCTGACCGGCTGTATATCTATCATCCAGAAAAACAGCCATGATGGAATATATGAAAATCCCCCGGCAGCTAAACCCCTTAAAACGCCGGCAATATAGGGAGCTTCATGAGCGTCCTCAAAAGCGGCTAATATTATTTCTAAATCCTGAAATGAAACGTTCTCCTTCAATTCTAACGAATCTATGAGCGCTTTGTATTCCGGTGGAACGTCTCCGGTTTTACTCTGCCGGTTAATTAAATCGATAATTGAGTTCTTGACCGGTTTATAGCGAAAACCGCCTTCGTAGTCAAATGGATGTTCCGGCGGAGAACTTCCGAATAACTCAATAGTTGCAGGATACTTAACATTTTGTTTGGCGGGTTTTTCGCCAAGAAAATAGACCGGATGCCACCACTCGTACATAAAATTGTATAAATAGTAATATCGCTTATTTTTACGCAGCGTAAGCTCGGAAAGCATAACTTTCGCGCCAAGAATGGTTTCTTCATCGGTATAATCCGCCTTCATCGGTTTGTATGAGGAATAACGCATAACTCCTTCTCGGCCCGGCTTGCCTAAGTATAAAATCCAGTGATGATCCTCAATGCGGCTAAATGCTCTTTGAATAGTCTTGTGAAACTGTTCTAACGTGTGGTTCGGACGCAAGGCAATTATTCGCCAAATATCGCGTTTCCGGCTTCCCATCGGAAGATAAACTTTAAAAACGTAAACTGTTTGTGAGTTCAATTTATTTTTCCCAAATTGGATTCCTGCATAAACAATCGGATTTGCCGCTTAGGCTGTTGCTTTGTGCATTATTACTATGTGCATTAAATAGCGTCCAACCGGCTTGAAGCGTATAAACCGCAACTCGTTCCCACGCTCCAGCGTGGGAATGCATATCGACCTTGCACAGTTAAGTATGCATTCCCACGCCGGAGCCTGGGAACGAGTCGATAAATCAGCAGGTCCGTGTATCAAAACCTGCGTGCGCGCTCCTTCGGAAGTAAATTTTGTAAATAACGTCGAAGGTTCACTTTTCTTTGTTCATACAGCACTTCTTAAATTTCTTGCCGCTCCCGCATGGACAAGGATCGTTCCTGCCGGCGTTTAGAAAAATCGACGGGGATTCGTCGCCTGGCGCATTCATATCGGAAAACTCTGAACGAGATTGTTTGAGATACAATGAAAGACTGCAAATAAAATCGAAAATTTGCTGGTCAAACTCATCCAGTTTTTCCAAAAGACGATCCACTATTGCCGATTTTTGTTTCTTGAGAATTTTCCTCCTGAGGCTTAAAGTTTGTTCTAAACTGTACTTGATCTCATCCATTTTTTTATAATGAATTGGAAATTCAGCCGTGAATTCAGCCAAGTCATTTTCCTTCAATGCGCCTAAAAATCCTTCAAGCTCGAAATACATATCTTCATATTTTAGAAAAACCGACTCGTTTGATTTTTCGTCATATTGACGACAAAATTTGGTAAAAGATTCTTTTTTTAATTCATCGGCAAATTTCTGCAGAAGCGAATTGAGAATCCTTAGCGACTCCATCATCTCCTTGTCAGTAATACTTTGTTTCACTTCTGTCTGCAATCCCAATAAAAACAGGTAGTGCGCTAAAGGAACAAATTCGACTTGCGAAGCCGCCAACCCCCGCAGAACGCCAACCGCTTCGCTTGCGTCGCGTCCGAATTCGAACGAATACAGCAATCGATCCAAGTCGTCGAAGGACGGCTCCTGAGATAAATCGAAGGTTTCCACGAGGTCTATCATTTCCTCGGGAACATAATAAAAATCTATTTCATCTTCATCGTCCCAATCCTCGTCGTCCCAGTCCTCGTCGTCCCAGTCTTCATCGTCCCAGTCTTCGTCGTCATCATAATCTTCATCATCAAAATAAAGATATTGTGGAGGAGAGTCCCCATGTTTTTCAAGCGTTGCCGGATATTTTTTTCCGGGTTCGGCGTCTTTTTCGCCGAGAAACTTAATTTCATGCCACCACATGTCGCCATAGTCGAACAGGTAGTGGTATTTCTTTCTTTTACTCCATTCGAACTCTGAGAGCCTTATTCTTTTTGCCCAGATAGTGTTATCTTCCTCAAATAGAATAGGCTCTCTTTTTTCGCCTACATATTCAACCGTCCCCGGTTTATAAGGTTTACCGGTGAAAAATGACCAGAGATGTTCGTCGTAGCGGTCGAACGCACGGAAAATTACTTCATGTAAATGCGTTAAGGTCTGGTGCGGATACAAAGCCACTATGCGCCAGACTTCTTCCTCTCCGTGTTCAACGGGAAGACTTACCTTAAAATGGTAAACTTTACTTGAATTTCCTTTTTTGATCGTCAAGTTTACTCCTAATTAAAACTGCAAAACAAACCCCGCAAATCCACTGTTAAATTTGGGTCCTAATTTTTCCTAAAAGCAAAGTTAATCAATATCATCGAACATGCAAATTCCTCGCGCCTGATTATTCCCGAATTGAGATTTTTTTCAGGAAAGTAATTTTTCTCTTCCCGATCTTTTCAATAATGGAAGAAAAGAGCTTGCAGACGCCCTCGTCTGCAAGCTCGCATCGTTTAATTTCGAACAGTTTGTT
>CAZWOY010000056.1:5311-13948 GCA_964635255.1 uncultured bacterium | reverse complement strand
ATACGCAGTCATTCCAGCGAAACAGAGTGTCAGAAAATACCAAGTGAGCGCCTGACGCCCAAAACTGTATTATTTCGCGGACAGTTTGGAAAGCTGGAATGACTGCCCTTGGTCAAAATCTGGAACGACGCCGGTTCATACTTTCTTAACAAAACGTAAAATCACAAGATCGCTGCTTTTATACACAATTTCAGGCATGCGCCATCCTGTAAAATCAAGAGCCTCGAATTCTTTTTTATAATCGGCAGCCTTCCATAAATACAGTTCGCCATTGTTAACCAGCAGTCTTGAAGACCATTGAAGCAATTTGTCTGTCTGTCCAAGGCCGCGGGATAATACAACTTGATAAGAATCACGATTTTTCAAATCCGATGAAAAATTATCGGCTTGCGAATTATAAACATTTGTATTGGTTAAAATTAATTCTTTAACAGCAATTTTTAAAAAGGAGCATTTTTTACGATTTGAATCGAGTAAATCTATTGATAATTCTGGGAAAACTATGGATAACGGTATGCCTGGAATACCGGCTCCGGTTCCGACGTCAATAATGGGAGAAGACAATTTGAATTCGTCATTATCGAGGAGCATTAACGATTCATTTATGAGTTTTGAGACCAGTTTATCCACATTTTTTCGAGATACCAAATTGACTCTATGATTGTATTTAAGAATCAGATTCCGGTACTTGACCAAGGAGTTTTCAACAATCGGATTTAATTTACTAAACATTTGCAAGCCCTGAAAAAACAATAACTAAAGAGAGTTTTTTAAAAGTTATTAACATGTTAATAACATAATTTAAGCGAGAACATTATTGTTTAGATCGGCATGAAAAGATTGTTTCTCAAGCTTCTTGAGATGGATTAGAATGATCGCTAAATCAGCGGGCGTTAATCCTGAAATATTCGCAGCCTGATTTATATCTTCCGGTTTAATTTTCTGGAGCTTTTCCATGCCTTCCGTAGAGAGACCTTTAATACTTTTGTAATCCAGATCTTGAGGAATAGTCTTCTTGCTGTATTTTTTTAAATCCTGCGCCCTTAACGACTGTCTTTTCAGATATCCGGAATACTTAATTTCAGATTCTATTCTTTTTATCAGGTCGCTTTTTCGATTAGATTGTTCAATTTGAGATTTGATCGCGCTGTCTATTAGATAAAAATAATCCATAAACTTATAGTCTGGGCGCCTAAGAAGATCAAAGACGGTTGGAGATTCATCTGCATTGGTTTTAACTCTGATATTTTTGAGCATTTTGACAGTTTCTTCAATAATTTCGTTTTCTGATCTTACAAAGTTTATAAACTCCTCATCGACAAGACCGAATCGATGCGCTTTTTCAGAAAGGCGGGAATAGGCGTTATCGAGGCGAAGCTGCAGCCTGTACTCAGCCCGGGATGTAAACATTCTATAAGGTTCATCGACGCCTTTAGCAATGAGATCGTCGATCATTACTCCAATATACGCTTCATCGCGTTCAAAAGTAAGTTTTTCATTTAATCCCTTTATTTTCAATGCCGCGTTGCATCCCGCTGCGAGCCCCTGAGCGGCTGCTTCCTCGTAACCGGAAGTGCCGTTTATCTGACCGGCTAAATACAAATTGGGCGCGATTTTGGTTTCAAGAGTCTTTTTCAATTGATGAGGCGGAAAGTAGTCATACTCGATTGCGTAGCCATAAGCGAGAAATTTAACGTCCTTCAATCCGGGAATTCTCCGAAAAGCTTTTTCTTGAACATCCTCGGGAAGACTTGTCGATAGTCCGTTTGGATAGATTAAATTAGCAGTTAAGCCCTCAGGTTCGAGGAATATCGTATGTCTCGGCTTATCTGCAAAGCGGACAATTTTATCCTCTATCGAAGGACAATAACGCGGTCCGATACTGTTGATCTGTCCGGAATACAATGGAGCTCTTGATAGTCCGGTTGAAATTAAATCATGCGTTTCTGAATTGGTATGAGTAATCCAGCAAGGTTTCTGCGGTAGGTGAAAATCTTGGGTTTTATGCGAGAAAAATATAGGATCGTCATCCGTATCCTGCCTATCTACTTTGGAATAATCGATAGTCTCGGCGTCAAATCTTGGCGGAGTGCCGGTTTTAAGCCTGCCGGAAACAATACCCAGGCTATTAAGGGATTCGGTAACGCCCTCAATTGGCGGCTCGTCTATTCTTCCGCCTTTAATAATTTTATCGCCGAAATGGAGAACGCCGTTCAGAAACGTACCGCAGGTTAAAATCAATGCAAGGGAAATGATTTTTTCCTGATTGGAGAGAATAACTTCATAAGTTTGGTCTGCTTGCAATCTAATCTCAACAGCATTACCTTCAATCAATGTAAGCCCAAGCATACCGGACATGAATTTGTACATTTCTTGTGAATATAATGATCTATCGCACTGAGCGCGAGGCGACCAGACGGCGTAGCCTTTAGAACGGTTCAAAACTCGATATTGTATGGCAGTGCGGTCTGTAACGTGGGGCATTACGCCGCCGAGCGCGTCGATTTCTCGAACCAGATGCCCCTTCGCGATGCCGCCAATCGCAGGATTGCAGGACATTCTCGCTAAGGCTTTCAAATCACCTGAAATAAGAGCGGTATCAACGCCCATTCTTGCGGAAGCGGCTGCCGCTTCACAACCGGCATGACCGCCTCCTACTACAAGTATATCAAAATCGATATCTTTAAGCGAAGAGGACAAGATATATGTTTAAGAGCGAAAGAGATCAAAAAACATCAGCGAACCAACCGGACGTATTGCGCAGCCGTATTGACAAAAGACTTGTTAAACCGGTTAAAAACCTGATCGACAAATCCTTGTGAGTGGATAACATTTCTTCAAATAACTCGCGGGAAAAACTGAATACATTAGTGGGCTGAACAGCAATCACGGTCGCGGAACGCGGTAATTTATCGATGAGCGACATCTCGCCGATAACGCCGGTTCTTTCAAAGCGGGCAATGACCACCCTGCCGGCGCCGTGGGATCTTTGCTTCTGCACCTCAACCATGCCGCTGGCTATGATCAGCATTTTTCCACCGGGATCGCCTTCCTTAAAAATATCCTTGCCTGAATCGTATTTTTCAGCCTGCATCATCGATGCAAAATCAGAAAAATCTTCTTCGGAAAATTCTTTAAACATCTCAATTTCTTTGAGCAATTCGATAAGATCTTTATTCGGCTGAATTTCCATTTGAACCTCCAGATTAACTGACAAAAACGAGGAATGTTCCACGTGGAACATTAAGCTTTGAATCTATTTTCCAATGCAAAATTTCGAGAATATTTCGTATAATACAGCATCACTGCGTCTTTTGCCGGTTAGTTCGTCCAAGTATTTTAATGCATTACGCAGATGTTCAGCAATGATTTCAGTTGGATATCGATCGTCTGTCATTTTTTTGAAATTATTCATTTCTTCTAAGGATTTACCTACCAGTTTGAATTGTCTCTCTTTAATGACCGCAAATCCCGCTGAGCTATCATAATTTAATGCAAAATCCGATAATTTGTGAAATAGTTCAGCTAGCCCAAAGTTGGTTTTTACTGAAACGCCAATTTCATCATCGTTCCTGCCGTCAGATGAGATATCTGTCTTGTTAAAGACCTTGATAACAAGTCCATCCGATTTTAAATCAGATGCTTCGATTCTGGCTGTATCATAAGAATTCATCGCAATAACTGCGTCTGAATCGGAGACTAATTGTCTGGCGCGCTCTATCCCCTCGGTTTCGACGTCTTCTTCAGTATGCCTCAATCCGGCAGTGTCAAAAATCCTGAATTCGATTCCATTAAGCATGATGGACGCTTCGATAAAATCTCTGGTTGTTCCGGGATGAGCGTGAATAATCGACCGGCTTTCACCGATTAATGCGTTAAACAACGAGCTTTTCCCGACATTTGGCGCGCCGGCTATAGCGACCTTTACGCCTTCGCGCAGGTATTTGGATTTATGATAGGAATCCGATATAGTTTTAAGTCGATTAATAATCGATTCGGCATTCTCTAAATTTTGTGTCTGATCAGATAATTCAATGTCCTCTTCGATAAAGTCAAGTTCGGCTTCATAGTTTGACAATAGCTTCAGCACATCGGCGCTAATCCTGTCTAATTCGCCGCCTGCGCTCCCGGATAGATGTCTGTACGCCATTTCAACGGCGGCTTTAGATTTGGCGGCGATTAGTTCGGAGATTGCTTCAGCTTGAAGCAAATCGATTTTATCATTCAGAAAAGCTCTCATTGTAAACTCGCCCGGTTCCGCCATTCTCGCGCCGGCTTTGCATAAACTGGCGATCACAGAAGAAACAATAATGGGGTTGCCATGCGTCGAGATTTCGATTGTATCTTCTCCGGTATAGGAATTGGGTCTTTTATATGATACAACCATAGCATCGTCGAGAATGTGATCTGAATCAGGATCTGAGTGAATCCTTGTAAATTTTAGCGAGTTGGGTCGGGGCAATTCAACTTTGATGAGTTTTTTAACTATGTCATAGGATTCACTGCCTGAAATTCTGATAACCGAAATCCCACCGCGACCGCGGGGAGTGGATTCAGCTACTATAGTATCATGCTCGTTATATTTAATTGCGGAAAAAGCATTCACTTCTTTTTAACGGCGTTGTTTGATTCCGCGGCGGCAGGCGCCGGAGCCGGCGTCATCTTTTGCTGGACGATTGTCCAGACGTTAAACAGCGTATAATAAAGCGTCAGTCCCGATGGAAACTGGTTAAATATCAGCGTTAAGAATATGGGCATAAAGTACAGCATAGCCTTATTTGTAGGATCGGTCATTGTGCTCTTCGATTGGAAAAACGTGGTCAGTCCCATAATCAAAGGCAGTACGGCGACATGATCGCCGTAGAGAGGAATGGAAAACGGCAGATGCATGATCGTGTCGGGGAGAGATAAGTCATTGATCCAAAGGAAAAACGGCGCGCGCCGGAATTCGATTGTCGCCCGGAAAACGATAAACAGAGCATAGAGAAGCGGCATTTGCAGGAGCATGGGAAGACAGCCGCCCATCGGATTTACTTTTTCCTGTTTGTATAAATCCCAGGTCGCCTTCTGTAATTTCTGCTGATCGTTTTTGTACTTTTCCTTGAGCTCTTTCAATTTCGGTTGAATCCGCTGCATAGCCGCCATCGATTGGTAGCTTTTCCGTGTGAGCGGCCAGATTACAAGTTTTATCAGGATAGAGAAAATAATTATACAAATGCCGTAGTTTGGTATTACGCTGTGCAATTGTTTAAGTGAGAACAGAATTAATCTGGAAAGCGGCTTTATGATTGGATTGATGATATTAAGAACCGGCATGTCGATACCAAACGACATAGTCTTTTTCAAAGAGGGATCGATATTTGAAAGTATCGTATCGTCCAACGGCCCGATAAACACTCTGACCGGTGCGTAAGGTTCGCCGGCAACGATCGGTATAAGCAGTCCGAATCCCAATCGGTTCGGATGATTCTTGCCTGAATAGGTCGAATCGACTTGGCTTTCCATCCAGGCGCCGGTTGCTTTGCCGCTTTCAGGTATTAACGAGGACACAAAGTACTTTGTTCTGACGGCTCCCCAGCGGGTATCGCCGGTTGTGGGTCCTATTTTTTCATAATCTTTTTTATTTATGTTCAGCGATTCGAGAATATCGCCGCTGTAGTAAATAAAGGCGTTTGAATATGCGTGATCCTGCGCCGTATCCGGTTCGGTGAATTTTAAACCATTCTGCCACATAGCTTCAGCATCCGGTCGCACCCAGGTATTTTCCAAGCCGCCGCCTTCGACTTCATAAAGAAATGTAAAACCCTCGCCTTTGAATGTGTATTTCATCGTCAGGGATTTGCCTTCGGCGATGTGCGCCGTAAACCTGAGAACAGCTTTATCGCTGCCGGAAACACGAATATTATTGCCGAAATAACCGTCTTCCAAAAGGTACTTTTGCTTATTCGTATCAAATGGACCTTCATAGGTCCAGAACCGGAACGCCGGTCTAGGCAGGGCGTTTTCCGGCAAAAGTTCGATATTTTTCTTTATATAGGTTTGCGTTGGCTTTAACGCGAAAGAGATTAATCCAGCGCCGTAAGAGCTAAGCTTGGCGACGAAATAATCGGTTTCAACCGTCACGATCTCTTCGGTATATTCCGGTTCGGCAAAATCTGCCGTATCCTTGACAGGTTTTTCCCGTAAATCGGAAACGGGTCTGGCGGCGGCGTCCGGCGAGCCGGTTTTGCCCGTTATTGAGATTTCATCATGCTCGTCCGGGGGATTTATAAGCTCTGGTTCGCCTGTGTCTTGTTCCTGAACTGGTTCGAATGCCGTGCTGTCGATCTGTTCTACGACTTCCTCTTCGGGAGCCATGCCCAACCATTTCATATAAGTTGGCCACATCAAAATTACAAACGCGATCAGCACAAATGCGAGAAGTGTTTGCTTATCCATAATTACTTAATTCTGCCGTTGTTTTTCGGGAACGGGGTCAAATCCGCCCTGACTCCAGGGACCGCAGCGTAATATACGGTATGACGATAGCCAGACGCCCTTGAAGAATCCATGATTCGTTAATGCATCGACGCCGTATTGAGAGCATGAAGGATGAAACCGGCAGTGATTGCCTAAGAGAGGCCCGATGAATTTCTGGTAAAACCGGATCAGAGATTTTAAAAGACTTGCCGCCAAACTACTTATCCAAAGCCTTATTTATCCGAATTTGCTCTTGAACCTTTTTTGAAAGCAGGATCATTTCCGGTTTTATTTCCTCCCAGTCGCCGCACTTTTTAACAACATAAACCAATTTTCCCCGCGCTGGAAATTCGCTGCGGTTATGTCTGTAAGTCTCGCGCATAATTCTTTTGACGCGATTTCGTTTTACCGCATTGCCGCTGCCGCGCGGAGTCGTGATTCCGAGCTGGGGATTTCCCATATCTAAAAAAAAACCTTTAAGTAGCGTCCCCGGGCGCGAATCCCTTTAACGTGGACCTCCTTGAAGAGTTTGCGTCCTTTAAAACTGTTAAGTCCGCCTGACATTTTTAGGAACGGCGCATCTCATCTGAAACAGAAAGACGTTTCCGACCCTTTTGGCGCCGGCGCGCTACAATTTTGCGTCCGTTCCGCGTTTGCATCCGTTCGCGGAAACCGTGTTTGTTCCGTCTCTTTCTGTTAGACGGCTGGTATGTTCTTTTCATCTTTTATTATCTTATTTGTTTAATGGTACACTGTTGCTGTTAATCAAATCGGCGGCTTTGCGCAGCCTGCGAACAACGGTATCCTTCCCTAAGGTTTCAAGGAGTTCAAATAGACTCGGACCTCCGGTAACGCCGGACGCCGAAAGTCTGACCGGATGGATCAGTTTACTGGGCGATAATTCCCATTCTTCAGCTTTGCCCCTAAGATAACTCTCTAGACTGTCTTTGTCAAATGCCTCTAAAGCCTCGAATCCGTTCGCCAGTTCATACAGACGCGAATCGGTTTCTTCATCCTTGAAGTGCTTTTTAACGCCCTTTGGATCGTAAGATTGAGGATCCTTGAAAAAGTAATATCCCCACTCGAACAATTCCGGCAATGTATGAATCCGGTTGTGGAGCATATCCCAGGCTTTTTTCAGGCCATCGTCGTCCGGTTCCTCATTAATCCAGCCCTTTTCGATAGCATTGGGAACGTGTTTTTTGAATTCATCCTTTAGATCTGAAAATTCTTTTTTGCCGATGTAAATGCCGTTCAGCCACCTGAGCCTGGATTCATCGAAAATGGCGTTGCTTGAATTTATGCCCTTAACGCTGAATTGTTCGATCAAGTCTTCGCGGCTCATAATATCGCGATCGTCTCCCGGCGACCATCCCAAAAGCCCCAGGAAATTAATAAGCGTTTCCGGTAAATAGCCGAGTTCGCGGTACGCGGTTATCGACGTAGCGCCGTGTCTTTTCGAGAGCTTTTTTTTGTCCGGTCCCAGAATCATCGGAACATGCGCAAAAAGCGGGATATCCCTTTCAAGAGCTTGATATAAAAGAATCTGTTTCGGCGTGTTCGATAAATGGTCGTCGCCGCGGATAATTTCGGTAACGCCCATATCCGAATCATCGACGACTACGGCTAACATATAGGTAGGCGTTCCATCCCTGCGCATAATCACAAAATCTTCTATTTCCTTGCCCGAAACGCGCATCGCGGCGTGGACTCCGTCCTGAAACTCAATCAGATCGTCGGTGGTCAAGAGCCTCAGCGCATAGGGAGCTCCTTTATCCAACCGCTCTTGAATTTCCGATTCGCTCAACCTAAGGCAGCGCCGGTCATAAAGGTATATCTCGCCGCCCTTTTCCATGTTTTTCCTCTCTTCAGCAAGCTGCGCGGGGTCGCAGAAGCATCTGTAGGCTTTGCCTCCGGCAAGAAGTCTCTCCGCCGCTTTGCGATGTTCCTCCAGCCGGCGGCTTTGATAAACCGGTTCTTCATCCGGTTCAAGCCCCAGCCAGGCAAGGCCGTCTAAAATAACCCGCATCGCTTCCGGCGTCGAGCGTTTGCGATCTGTATCCTCAATGCGAAGCAGGAATTTGCCGCCCTGGTTCTTTGCGTAAAGCCAGTTGAACAGCGCCGTCCTAACGCCGCCGACATGCAGGTCGCCGGTAGGACTGGGAGCAAATCTGACTC
>CAZWOY010000056.1:0-5301 GCA_964635255.1 uncultured bacterium | reverse complement strand
CGTCTGGTCGGTATCTTCGATGCGCAGCAGAAAAGTACCCTGGTGTTTTCGAGCAAATAGATAATTATATAATGCCGTGCGCACTCCGCCAATGTGGAGGGCGCCGGTAGGACTGGGAGCAAATCTGACTCTTACCTGATTCGTCTGTATGTTGTTCCGATCTGACATAGACTTATAAATATATAACGCTTATTAATAAATGTCAAATATTATACGTTGCATAGAGAGGATAATTTTTTTCAGATTAGATTTAAGTGATAACGAAGGTATGTAAGTATTGCTTTTTAGGTAAAAAGTTGAATTTACGCGGTCTTGGCGATGTAATATTCTTAATTGATTTCCAATTCGCTATATTGAACTATAGTTTCTTTCCCTGATCGCAAGAAATCTTCGTAATATTTTTAACAACTTGACAAATTGTAAGTTTTTAGTTATTTTAATAAAATCACAGTGGATAAATTATTATTGGGGTTTAAAGGAGCAAAAGGAAGATTATACGCTCAAGGAAAGGTTAGAGATTTTTATTCAAACAAGGGAGGACATCTCATGAATGGCCAAAACCCGAACCTCCAAGATATAATCAAGAATAATCCTGGCATCGACAGGAAAATTGTTGAAAAATATCTTTCGGCAAAGAAAAAGCTTGATAAAGCTGGGTGGAGAGTGGAAACAGAATACGCTTTAGCTTATCCAGCGAAGCAAAATGTTAAGAAAGAGTCTTTTTACAAAATTGTTCTCGATAAATGAAGTTAGCTTGTTAGAATTAACAAAGTTTATTAATACATAATTTTTTAGATTAACGCTGTGAACCTAATCTAAGCAGATAACTTGAAGAGAGTTTTCTAACCTCTCGGATGATTCCGTCTGACCTCTTCTAAAAGATGCTTAGGGTCGATATGAGTATAGATATTGGTCGTTTCAATCGATGAGTGACCTAACAGTTCCTGCACTTCGCGCAAGCCTGCCCCTCCTTCCAACAGGTGCGTTGCGAAACTATGCCGGAAAGTGTGCGGAGTTATGGTCGATTTGACGCCGGTCATCTGGGCGTAATGCTTGACCAGCAGCCAAATCGATTGCCGTGTCAAAGGTTTTCCCTGTTTAACCGAAATGAAAAGAGCGTCTTTGGCGTCGGAACGGTTTCGGATAAAACGCGGGCGTCCCGACTCGAGGTATTTTACTAACGCCTCCCGCGCGTTTTCGTTAACCGGTACGAGTCTTTGCTTGCCGCCCTTGCCAAAAACGTTTAGTATTTTACCTTCCGCGAGAAACGAACTGACTTTAAGCGCCGTTAACTCGCTGACTCTTAAGCCGCAGCTATACAGCATTTCCAAAATTGCCCTGTCCCGCAGTCCGGCAGGCGTGGAGGTGTCTGTCGATTTTATTATTTTCCCGATTTCATCCACGGAAAGAACGTCCGGAAGGTAGTTTAAATTTTTAGGACCGGTAATGTGCCGGGCGGGATTTTTTTTTAATATTCCTTCGCGAACCAGAAATCCGAAGAAGCCCTTAAAAGCGGACAACCTGCGATTAGCGGTAGTGGAAGCGATTCCAAGATCATAGAGATCGCTGATATACCTGGTTATATCTGAGGTTGTAACGTCTTCGAATCTTAAGATTTTATTATCCCGGCAGAATCGAATCAAATCCGCCAGGTCCCGCCGGTAGGCCTCGCGTGTATTTGCAGCCAGTCCTTTTTCAAGGGCAATGTTAGTTAAGTAGCTGGCTGCCTGATTCCAAGCGAGGTTTTCATCCATGCCTAAATAAACATTCCCATGTTAAAACCGGGCTGTAGAAACGGATTGCTTTTTCTTTCCGTCCCGATTGTGGTTTGTGGCCCATGCCCGGGCAGAACGGCAGTGGCGTCGTCTAAGGTCATAATCTTATTTTTTATCGAATCCAGCAATTGATCCAGAGATGCGTCGGGAAAATCGAACCTGCCGATCGATCCGGCAAATAAGGTATCGCCGACCACTATGAAGCCGTCGCCCAAGAGACAAATTCCACCGGCGCTGTGTCCGGGCGTCTCTAAAACCTTGAGCGCGCCTTCGCCGACGGTTACGACTTCTCCTTCATTCAGAACGCTGTCCGCCGGCGGCGAAACTGCCGGCATACCGAACGGCTTGGACATATTTTTATTGGCGTCGGTCAGCTTTGGTTCGTCTTTAGCCCCGATGATAATCGGAGCGTTTGTCAGCCGCTTCAGTTCGCCGTTGCCGCCGATATGGTCGCCGTGACCATGTGTATTGACAATGGCTTTGACCTTCAAGCCGCGTTTTTGGGTTCTCTGATAAATCCGTTCAGCTTCGTCCCCCGGATCGATCACGATCGCTTCATCGAAATTCTTACGGGAGATGATGTAGCAGTTAACCATCAGAATGCCGACTTCCAGGCGTTCAATCTGCCATTTGTTTTCTGTTTCACTCATTGACTTATGATGTTGTATTTTTCGTTCAATTCTTCCAGATACAGGAAATTTAAAACGGGAACTTCTTTGTCGAGAAATCGGTCGAGGACTCCGTTCGGATCGCCTTTTAATCTTAGAGGTTCATAGTACCAGCCTCCGTGGTCAAATCGCAAATGCGCCCCGCCGCCCATAGTCGGATGCCCGCCTCCGACGTTAATGAAACAAGCGTATTCAGCCGGATCTCCGTAGAAAATCATCCGTTTCTTTATCGCGTCGCGCAGATTAATCGGTTTCTGGAACGGAAGCCGGCTGCGTTTTACGGCTTCCATCGCAATTTTCATGGCGTAATCGTCAAATTCCGCGCCTTTGTCGCTTGTGCCGCCAAGCGTTACGGCGCTGCAGCCGATTTGGAATATCCCCTCTTCACGCAGCAACCGTTCCATTTCAGGATAGGTCATCCCCGGTTCGTTTGCCCCCCAGCTTGAGGCTCCCACCGAACAGACGCCTTTTACGTCACAGTTCAACTCCTGAAGAGCGGCTAAAACCGCAATGTTAATCGCCGGGAAGGAACCGGAAAACGAAACGGCGATGTCGGCTCTCGGCCAAATGCCCCGCCTTGCTAAATCGCGCACTATCCATGAAGCCCAGCCGGGTTGAGTTGAAAGTATTTTCGAATCGACATAGCCGTTCGTAGTGGTTATCGGTGAATATTCGATTCCGATAACGCCGGTTTTGCCGGGATCGCGCAAAGTATCCGCCATATCATACTTCAGACGGTATTCCCAAAGGAAATCAAATGCCTCGCGGACAGTTTTTTCCGCATTCGCAGCCATCTCTGAGATTTGCTCTTCGGTGAATTCGGCTGTAAAAGCATTGACCGAAAGAGCAAAAAACAGAAATAAGACCCAATTAATTACTTTCTTGAACCTTAGCATAATAACAGATCCTTGCAAATGAATTGTTTCGACATACCTCTAACGATAAGATCGTCTTTCAAAACCGCTCAATATCCATACCTGATTGTAAACAGGAATTCTCTTTTCGCATTCGATTGAACAGACGCCGGGAAAACGACTTTTTCCGAGCTTTCCTGTTCATATTTTATGTCATCCGAGTTCTGCATCAGATCGATCACGTAATATCCATAAACTCTCTGCTCAACATACACTACGATATCGGTATCCTGATTGTTTATGATATCGATTTTCCAAGTTTCCTCATGTTTATCGCGCTGTGGACGCGCTTGTCCGATTCTGGTGCGGCTTGCGCTGACGTCGAAAACATTGCCGACGACTATATCCATTTCCTTGCCTTCAGGGATAGAAGTAAAATAATCTTCGCCGATAAAAGACAAATCGCCTTCTTCGGTGCGGCTGTAAATGCTGATGGCGCCCTCCGGCAAGGGCATGCCCAGCCCGTTTTCAGCGGTATTTTTAAGTCTTATTTTATAAACGACTCGCTGGTCTTCAAGTGTATGCGGGAAAACATAGCGCTTTTCCGCGTCGATTTTTTTGGATTCAAAAAACGGGATCTGAATGGATTGGCTGCCTTCGACGTCGATCTTTCTTTTAAGAGGATAACGATGAAATACCGAAAAACCGCCGGTCTCTTTATCGGTAGATAAACCGGGCTTTGGATTGATACGAAAGCCGTCGCCTTCATCCGGATCGAACGAACGGTGAGTCTCGCCAGCCACAAGGGCAACGCTGACGTTTTCGAAATCCAGAGGCAGTTGATTATCGATAAGAAATATACCTGAAAGTGAAATGGCGTCCTGACCGGATAATTCAGCGCGATAGTCGCATAGCCAGGTAATATCGCTGGTTAAATAACTTATCTCAACGGGAATGTTCTCATAATCCATATCCGACTCGCATATCCACCTGATCGTAGGCTTGGTAACCAGACCTTCAGGTATTCCCGGATAGAACATTTCAGTCAATTTAGCGCGTTCGACAACTTCGATGACCTGATCGGTTGTATCGGTCTGCAGGAAAATGTTGTTATCGTCGATGCGCAGCAGTCTTCCCTGGTAAACCATATCCTCCGATTCGAACGTAAACCATCTGCCGATAAATTTCCTTATCAATTTGCTGTGCGTGAGCAGATCGTATTTGAAGGCTATGGATACGGTTTCGATATCAGGCTTATGCTTATGAGGCAGGATTCGAATAGTGTTCCCGTAAATACCGTCAGATATTTCGGTAAAATCAATCGAGTTAAGTCCTTTTTCTAATCCCACAGAGCGGATTTCTTGAATGAGCGCTTGATCGCGATTGTAAATGTCGATTGAAACCGTTCTTTCAGCGAAAGTCAACGAGGTTAAAAAAAGGACGATGAGAGTAAGTATTATAGCGCGCAAAATGACTACCGGTTTAAATCCCTGAAAACAGAACTTTAATCATAATATAATGCGCGCGAGCGCTGAAATTAAGTCTTCAACTGGTAAAAATCTAATCGAATACTTAAAAAAAGTCTTTGCTGTTCCGAAGCGAAGTTTCTAATCAGCATCTCCCATTGAGGCGATGGAATGATAGAATCAGGAAAAGAACGGTCTCCGATTAGTCCCAGCGCCGATGCACGTGATTACATAACTCCCCCTTTTAAGAGGGTTAGGGATCCAATCTCCCCCTTTCTAAGGGGGCTGGGGGGATCCAACCCCTTGTTTAATATTACTGCGTGCAGTAAAAAGTGTCATTGCGAGTCTGCCTTTAGCAGACGAAGCAATCTCCTGACGTCTTGATAGCGCTTGAAATTTCCAATACGGCCAATTTCGCAATATAACAACTATTTTATGCACGTAGTAGTAATAATCTTTAAACATTAATTGCTCATGAAGCGAGCTTCGCCACGGAACATGAAAATAGTAGGTCGAACACTCTTGTTCGACATTAACC
>CAZWOY010000055.1:0-13973 GCA_964635255.1 uncultured bacterium | reverse complement strand
CGCTTCAATGGCTTGGCGAACCGGACGCCGGCGAGGTTAAATTTGCGCGGTTTGCCTATCAGAGTATGCTTAATCATACCCTTTACGCCGGTGATAATGAAGATTTGGATGAGGACAGCCTGACGTACGTTAGAACAGATTTTTTCCAACAAAGGAATGAATTTGTTAATGCCGGAGCAGCAGGATATTTCAACGGCTGGATGAATGGCGAGCCTTGTTATTATGCATATAAAACCCACAAAGATGTGGCTGAATATTTTCAGGATCGGTTTCGCGATCTTCATATTACAGCGCAATATCCTCACTATTATGCAAATGAGGATAATGACGCCTTTGGTAGTTTTATTTCAGGAACGAAGGTACCATCATTTGTAGTCGATTTATATCCAATAAGGAAATGGGATGATGATGAAGAAAAACAGTATTGGATTTGGGAGAAATCTAAATATTTTAACAATTTAACAATTTAACAATGGAACAATGGAGCAATGAAACAATCCTTTAACCGAACGCTAAAGTATGCAATGGGAATACAGGCGTTTTTAACAATCGTACTTATCGCACCGGTTTTCGCCTATGACCCCCCCGAACGCATCTGGTACAAGGAAGCGCCTTACTGGGTGGACGGCTACCCGAATTATTTCCATTCCTACACTTGGATCGGAGATCAGAACGGCGACGGCTGCGACGAACTTCTGATTGCGCAGGAGCCGTTTCAGCGGCGCGGCAGACCTCCTTATCCTGAAACAGCTAATCGCGTCGAACTCTATTTTGGCGGGGAGAACATGTCCGATGAACCGGACCATGTTTTTTTTCCCACCAGACAATATGGTTCAATTGGCAGGAGTATAGCAAACTTAGGCAATCTATTCGACGATGATTTGAATTGCTTTGCGATATTAACATATACTTATTTACATGAGGAAGGCGAGGAATTCGGATATAAATATATTGATATATACAGTGGCGGAGAAAATCTTGATACGATACCTCGTTTTACAATAAGAACAGAGAAATATGGAATTAGAATAATTCAATCCGACCGTCCTGTTGATGTTAATGGAGATGGCGCTGATGATTTATTGACGTTTAGCAGAAGGCATGGATATGACAACAAGAAAATAGATATATTTTACGGAGGTGCGGATTTTGAAGCCGTACCGGACGATACTCTAATAAATCGCGCATTTGGACGTTGGTTTATGTCAGAAGGCGTTTGCTCGGGTTTTGACCTGAACGGCGACGGCTGCGATGAAATAATGACGGCTACCGTCGATCATGACGGCGGGACCGGCTGGCATTTGAATTTCTATTTAGGCGGCTCCCCAATCGATACAATACCCATTTTCGATTTTGGCAGGGATTCATTCCATCATCTTGGTTATATTCTAAGTAAACACGGATTTTTATCCGACGTCAACAACGACGGCTACGACGATTGGGCTTTTGGAGTAGGTGACACTGTCGAATACTTAGACGTTCCCCAATGGATATTTTTCGGCGGAGACAGCCTTGACGCGGAACCGGATCGGGAGTTGCAGCAGGGCGGCGTTATGCTTTACGGTCCGGGCTTCGCGCGCGGCGGAGATCTGAACGGCGACGGGATCGGGGATATTATTGTGAAAGGAACCTCTGAAGGCGGAAACGGGCACATTGCCGGATATTTCGGTTCTCCTTGGCTTGATCCTGATTATTTCTTTTTCTTTCTAAACGATCAATATCCGGAAATGGGAGGTATGCGCCATACTCAGGGCGCTTACGCCGATTTCAACGGCGACGGCGCCGGTGATTTCTGCCTGCTGTCTGAATTAAACGGCAGAATGCCGCCCCGGATGTCGATATTCGCCGGCAATCCGGATTGGGAACTGGGAATTGAAAGAAGAACCAAACCCTTGAAGGAGAAAGGATTTGCATTATCGGCCTATCCGAACCCGTTCAACGAAGTCACAAATATAGATTTTGATCTGCCTTCCGCGGGAGATTTGCGCGTCGCCGTAATCGATATGACCGGCGGAACGGTCGAGGATTTCCAATTTGCCGGACTTAGCGCCGGGCTTTACGAATGGACTTGGACCCCGGCGGCCGCCGCCGCGGGGATTTACCTGGTTCGTGCGGAATTTGCGTCGAAGGGCAATATCAGGAATCAGGATTTGAAGGTTGTTTACCTGAGATGAAATCATCAAACCTAATAACCGCAAGTGATTTTAAAGAATATCCGCATGTTGCGGCAATCGTTGAACTTTACCGCCAGGTGAGGACGCCTGGCGGGCGCTCGCCATCGAACAGTGAAACAATTTAACAATTTAACAATTTAACAATGGAACAATGATTCCCGCGTAAAAAAGCAAAATTGTGAATGACAGCCGGCTTGCCTTGTCATTCCCGCCTTCACAGAAATAACAAGCCTGGATTCTCTTATCTTTATAAATATACTTTTTACCCGAATCATACATAATTAATCGTTTGGATTGCGGATTAAATTTGTTATTTTAACTTAGTTGGTGAAAACCGCAGTTTTGTGAATTTAACGCACGGTCGCACCATGTTCAAGTACAGCATCTTTCTTTTTGCATTTTTAGTTCTCGGCTCTGCTTCGTTGCTGGATGCAAAAGTTCACAAATCCGATCCTGTTCAAGTGTATGTTCGCTCTGAATCGAAGGCGTCGATAAATCTTGAATTCGAGGTCGTCGATTACCGAACTCTTTTGTCAGAAAACGATTTTGGCTCAAGCCCGGCTTTTTCAACTGGAAAAATCGTAGCGGAGAACAAGCCATTTCTCCCCGCCGTATCGCGAATTATAGTCGTCCCGCGCGATGCAGGAATCGAACTTGAAGTCGCGTCCAAACCGCCTCGTAAAGTAAAATCCGAATCTCGCCCCCGGCTGTTTTCATTGGATGGCGAGAATCGAAAAGATCATAATTTAAAATCGGTCTATCCCGCGCAGTTGGCTAAAATTTCCGACCCGTTCGTTATCCGGGGCGTGAGGTTGGTAAAATTGACAACTTATCCCGTTCGGTATGATCCAAATACCGAAGAATACCTTATCTATGAACAAATAGGAGCGAAATTAGTTTATAACGACGATAAACCGGTCAACCCAGCTAAAGTTCCGGTCAGACGCAACCGCAGCCGCCAATTTCTTAAGTTTATCCGGTCGCTGGCTGTAAACGGCGATATCGTCGGCAGGGACGATCCCGACAATGGACAGACTCCTGAATATTGGGGGCATTATCTGATCGTTGCCCACGAAAACTGCCTTGAATTTGCCGCGCCTTTTATCGAGTGGCGGCGCAAGGCTGGTTACAAAGTCGATATTTTAAGCGTACCGAATGAAATAGCGCGCTCGCAGCCTGACAGAACGAAACGCATGATCCAAGACCGTTATGACGCTTATCTCGACGAGGGAATCGATCCATTCGACCATATTTTATTAATCGGCGACCGCGAGCATTATTACTACACTCAGGAAGCCCAATGGATTTTAAAGCCGTTTCGGGGAGATCCAACCTGGGGGGCGGACGACCATGCGGATTATTTATTCGCCTGCCTCGAAGGCGGCAATAACGACCGTCATCCCGACGTTGGCGTATCCCGCTGGCATTCGGGAGCGGAAAACCTGATGGAATTGGCTGTCGGCAGAACCTTAGCCTACGAAATGGAACCATACATGGAAGACCTTGACTGGTTCACGCGCGGAGCCGCGTATTCCCAGCACTGGGGAAATTCACCGGCGTCGGCATGGCATGTTTCCATTCACACCAACGCCCGCTGGGGCGAAGAGGTTCTGCAGGCGAAAGGTTTCGAACGCGTTTATTTTTATGAGGATTATGATTGGGATCGGAGAGGCGAACGGATAGGTCCGGTCATCGAAGATTGGCTCAACGAAGGCTTAAACGTGATGGTTGGAAGGGCGGAAAACTATTATTGGGACGGCACTCCTGCAGGTCCTGGAGATTTCGACCAGGGCGTCCGCGAAAACGTAATTTTTCCGATCAACCTCTGCCACAGCGGACATGGGGAGTGGTGCGCCGAATGCATGACGCGGCGCGGGAGCGGCGACAACCTTAAGGGTCCTGTCGCAATGACTTATGGATGGGGAAATCCGAGATATACGGCGCCGATTTCCGCAAGCTGGCTCGAATGCGTCAATGCCGTGATGTTCAAGGATCTGACCATCGGCTGGGGGAGAATTTATGGAATGACCGCCATTGAAAACTACTTCGACGGCGGCGACGCTTTTATCTTGAGCAACAAAACCGAATTCGACTGCTTTGGCGATCCCGCCATCCAGCCCTGGATAGGAGCGCCCCAAGTCGTCGAGTGCGAATACCCGGACAGGATTACGATTTTCGACCGGATTGTCGAAGTTGCAGTTGCCGACGCCGATGGAGACGCGCCCGTCGAAGGCGCGCATGTTACGCTGTATTATCCGGGCGATATGCCGCCGTTCGATGATGAGGACTATGCGGATTACGACGATATGCTTATGGTCACTAAACGAACCGGCGAAGACGGAACGGCGAAATTTGTTTTCGACGAAGACGTCGAATTATTCCCGGGAGTTATGTACATGACCGTTTCCGGCAGGGATGTTAAACCTTGCCTCGGTGAAATCGACATCGACGATCAGGACAATAAGATAGTCCTCAGCGAATACAATTTGACCGAACTTAATGGCAACCATGACGATAATATTAATCCCGGTGAAAGGTTTTCTATGGTTATTGCTGCGCAGAATGTGGGCGATGAAACGATCGAGGATATTCATTATTTAATAACTTCCCCATCCGACTGGCTTGCACTTGTTAGGAACCATGAAGCTTTTTATTTAGGCGATTTGGAAGCGGGTGAATCGGTTGCGCTGCAGGATTCGGTTGAAATTTTCATCTATAGCGATTGTCCCGACGGTTCTCTGAATAAGCAAGACAGGCCGATGATTTTCGTTGATTTTAGCGTTGAGGAGAACGATTGGAGGTCGGCGTTTGAATTCGACGTCCACGCGCCGGAATTCGAAGTTCGGGAGATACCCGGAGGAAACATAATTCCCGATTCGCTGCATAGTCTGGATATCGATTTAGCCAACTCCGGCAGAATAGACAGCTCACCGGTTACTGCGGAACTGATCTCGCGCGGGATGGGAGTGAGTGTAGTTCAGAATACAGCTTCTTTCCCTGAAATCGAGGCGGGAGAGCACGCCCGGCTCAGAAATGGGGAAAGGTTTTTAATACGCGGCAATTCACTGGTTCCGCCCGGCTCTATAACGGAAATGGCGCTGGTTCTCACCAATCAGGAGGATTTTGCCGATACAGCGTATTTCACACTCCAGATTTCCGAGCCGCGCGAAAACGCTCCCATCGGACCGGACGCTTATGGCTATATCTGCCTTGACGATACGGATACAGACTGGGCGGTTGCGCCGGAATACGAGTGGATTGAAATAAGCCTGCGAGAACGCGAGCGCGATTATGACGGAACGCTGATGGATTTCGACGGTCGGTCGGAACTTGACGTCGGCGAGTCGCTGATTCTGCCGCTGCCGTTTGAAACGCAGTTTTATGGACAGATTTACGACACGATTACGGTTTGCACAAACGGATTTATCGCATTCGGAGATCAACGGCGGATAACGAACTTTCAAAATTGGCCGATGGATCGCGCTATCGGCGGCGGCGCCGGTATGGCGGCGCCGTTCTGGGACTGGCTTGAATTCGAGGGCAACAGCGGGGTTTACTATTATTACAATGAGGACGAAGGTTCGTTGATAATCGAGTGGCATAGGTTGAATCATTACGGCGAAGGAGAGGATTTGATATTCCAGGTCATTTTATACGACCGGACAGTCTGGATAACGGAAACGGGCGATCAGAACATTCTTTTCCAATACAAGAACATTGTGCAATTAGAAGGCGAACAGGGAGGACAGCCCTGGGAGCGGCATATTCCCTATGCCTCTGTCGGAATATCGAGTCCTAAGGGCGATACCGGCATAAATTATACATTTAACAACGAATATCCGATAAACGCCGCGCGGCTCGAAAACGAAAGAGCCATACTGTTCACGACCTCGCCCCGCTATAAGTCGTGCATGCTTTACGGATTGGTTAGAGACTATGAAACCCGGCGCGGAATAGTGGGCGCGGTCGTGATGACGCAGCAGGGATTCGCGGCGGTTACCAACCACAACGGCTTTTACAGAATCGATGGAGCGCTGGCGGAAATAGAATTTAACATAACCGCTACCGCCGAAGGATACAACGACTCTACGAAATATGGACTTGAAGTCGCCGAGGATGACAGCCTGGGGATTACGTTCGATCTGCTCCACTCAAGCTTTGAGTTGTCGCAGGAACGTCTAAACGCCGCTTTTCCTGCCGGCGAGCGGCATGATTATGAACTTAGGATTGTCAATTCCGGCAATGGTCCGCTCGAATGGTCGGCTGAAAGACAGTTCCCGGGAGAAGAAACCGGTATTGGGCACAGGATCAGATCGCACTTGTTCGGGCCCGAAGTGAACGATCTGGGTTTGGAAGGCGTGGTTTACGCCAACGGTAGATTCTACGTTTCCGGTCAGAACGGGCAGCGTCCGAATCTGATTTACGTGTTCGATTCGGAGGGCGAATATGTCCGCAATTTCGAACAACCGGGAAATTCGCGAATCGGAATGCTCGATCTGACTTACGGGGACAGCCTGCTGTGGGGATCAGGCGAAAGAAACGTGTATGGTTTTACAACTGAAGGCGAGGTTATGTATCAATTCCGGGGACCCTTCGCGACCAATAAAGCCATAGCCTACGATCCCGAGGGCTTTCTCTGGATCACGACCGACAACATGCCGATTATTGGCGTCGATAACACCGGCGCGCGCGTTACCGCAATCGATTCTCACTATCCGCTGGTTTCAGGCTTAGCCTGTTATCCGGAAGATCCGGACGGTTTTTATTTATACGCCATCGAAAGCGTAAACGGCGATATTATGCCGGTGCATAAATTCGATCCCGCAACCGGCGACACGATGTTCGTTGCGACTTTAAACACGGGCGAAACCGGCGAAGCCGGCGGCATTGCAATTGCCGATGGATTTCGTCCGTTCGGAACGGTTTTCCTTGTTTTAGTAAACGACTATTTAAACGATATCGGCGATAGATCTGAAATCTGGCAGATTGGAACCTACACCGGCTGGCTCGATCTAAATCCTTACCAGGGAATGGTCGAACCTGAATCTGAATATGCCATGAACGTCACACTCGACGCAAACGGCTTGTTCACAGCAATGTACGAAGCGGATTTAATTTTCAACCACTCAGCTTCAAGAAACCCCGTAGTTTTCGAAGTTTTGTTGGAAGTGCAGCATCCAAACTTTTCAGGCGGTCTCGATAGCGAAACGCCGCTGGAGTTCGGTTTGGATTCGGTTTATCCGCAGCCTTTTAACCACAACCTGCAGATTCATTACAATTTAGACAGAGCAGGCTGGATTGAGCTTGCGATATACGATCTGCAAGGCAGAAAGATACATTCGATTACTGAAGATTATTTTGAGAAAGGTTTGCATAAATTGAACTGGAATGCAGAGAATCGGCCGAATGGAATGTATATTTTATCTTTGATGAGCGATTATGGTCGAGATGTTCAGAAAGTTCTGTTTGTAAAGTGATTTGGTTTAAAAGACAGGTAAGAGTGCGTTTGAGACCTATACAACCAACAGGGGGATTTCCATCCATGCGGAAAAGCTTCTTTAGCTTAATTCCCATAGCAGTTTTATTTTTGGCTGCTAATGCTATTCTGTCGTTCGGCGCGGCGAAGCGTCATGAAACTGCAGATGTTCAGATTTTATCCCAAACGCAGAAGCACATCCAGCTTGGGTTTGCCGCCGGCTTCATGGACAAGGAAGCGGTTTCGTGCGACGAAGAAAAGATCGACGAACTAATAGCGAACGGCGTTGGATTTACGTTCGAACCGGGCAAGCCGATATTGCCCGCGGTCAGCCGGATCGTGGTCGTCCATCCGGACGCCGGATTGGATTTCCGGTTTACGGCGCATAATACACAGCGTGTGAAAGCGGATGTTCAGCCGATGGTCTGCACGCCCCTTCCGGACGGCGATCTTGCGCCGCGAGCCGTCCGCGCTTCGATAGAGGGAATTTATCCCCCCGCCCCGGCGGCGATGTCCGAACCTTCCATTATCAGAGGCGTTCGCGTCGTTACGGTTACGACCTATCCGGTTCAATACGATTTTGAAACCGGCGAATACATTTTCAATGATTATGTCGAAACCGATATTAATTATACCGGTGAAGACCCGGTAAATCCTGTTCTCGTTCCGGTCAGGAAGAACCGGTCGAAACAATTTTTAAAATTCATCCAAAGCCTCGCCATTAACGGCGATGTTGTCGGCAGGGACGATCCACAGGACGACGAATATCCGGAATATTTAGGCCATTATCTGATCGTGTCGCATGAGAACTGCCTCGAATACGCCGTTCCCTTTATCGAATGGCGCAGGAAATCCGGCTGGAAGATCGATATAATTTCTCTTGATCAAGACCAAGCAAACAACACTGATGGAATTAAAAACGCTATTGCCAACCTATATAATGAATATTTGCAAGATGGCGTCGATCCATTCGATCATATACTGATAATCGGCGATTTAGCAAGATATAACAATTTAGCGCCGCCGCCCAACTGGATAGTGCGACCAAACGGCGTAGTCGATGACTGGTATTTCGCCTGCATCGAAGGTAACGATGATGACGCCGACGCTGCCATTTCCAGGTGGTGCTCCGGCAGTGAAGACTTAATGCGGCTGTTTGTTTACCGCACGATGATGTACGAGGCTACTCCGAACATCGAAGAGCCGGAATGGTTCGAACGGGCTGCAGTCTATGCTCAAAGATGGGGACGCAACTACCACATCAGTCTGGCGACAAACGTTCGTTGGGGCAGGAAGGTATTGGAGACGCTGAACTTCACCGACATCCGCGTCGAGGAGAATATAGATCAACACGACGGGGGAGGTCAGATCGTCGGACCCTTTATTCGGGATCAATACAACGACGGCGCCAGTGTTATGATCGGCAGGGCGGAAAACTATTATTTCCGCGGCAACCTTCCCGGCGTTCATGATAATAACGTATTTCCGGTCGATATTTATTTAGGCGGGCACCAGGAATATTCCGTTTGGACGCTGCTGCGCACAGGCACAGCCGATCATCCGAAAGGCCCAGTCGCTGCCACCAGCAGTTGGGGCAACCCGCCAACGCTTCCGCAGAGCGTCATCTGGATGGAGATGGTAAACGGATTCCTGCAGCGGGATCTGACATTTGGATGGGCGAGGCTGCAGGGAATCATGGGTCCGGCGAATTATATCGCAAACATCAGAAATGAATTTAGAAGTTACCGGCAGATTATCACCTGCTACGGCGATCCGGCGCTACACTACTGGAACGGAATGCCGCAGGTAGTCGAAGCCGAATTCCCAGCGGCGATAACTACAAATCCTCAATCCTTCGACGTCAAAGTGTTCGACGCTGAAAACGAAGACCGGATTATTCAAGGCGCACAGGTCACAATTTATGTTCCCGGCGAGACGCCGGAAGCCGATGATCCCGAATATGTCGATTATGACGAAATGTTTATGCTGACGCGCCAAACCGATGCAACCGGAAATGCGCGATTCCTGTTTCCCGAGGATATTGAATTCGATTTAGGCGAGATGTACATCACGGTCACGGGAAGGGATATTCTACCTCTCTTTGGAGAGTGCGAGATCAGGCAGAACGTTTCGATGGTTGACGTCGCCGAATATACTTTGACAGAAATCGAAGGAAATGAGGACGGGGAAATCAATCCGGGCGAGACTTTCCAGCTTGGAATTACCGCCGCAAATATCGGTCGAAACGACGCTATCCGGGATATTACTGCGTTCGTATCCTGTGAGTCGGCTTGGATAACCGTCGAGAATGACAATCGAATCGAATTCGTCGATCTGGATGCGGAGGAATCGTCCGACGGAAATCGGGCCGTGACCCTCACGGTTCATCCAACCTGCCCCGATGGCGAGGCTCGTCCCAGTATCAAACCGGTGGTTGAGGTATTGTTTGAGACGGCGGAAGGCAGATTCATTTCATTGATCGAATTGACGCCCAAAGCTCCTCATTTTGTACTTCGGCGCATATTAGGCGGCGACGATGTTTCAAACCGGCCGCGCAGCCTGGATCTGTACATTACAAATATCGGAAATATGGACGCCCCGCCGCTGAGTGCGCAGTTGATGTCATTGACTTACGGAGTCAATGTGATTTTGGAGCAGGCGCAGTTCCCCGCGATTCGATCCGGCAGGTACAATAACGTCGATGGCGACCGTTTCCGAATAGTCGGATCGCCGAGCGCTATTCCCGGCACGCGCTATGATATGAAACTATTGCTGGAAACTGAAAACGGATTCAGCGACACGGTTTATTTCGATCTGCAGTTCGGCGAACCTGATGACGACGGACCTTACGGACCGGATAAGTACGGCTACCTCTGCTTCGACGATACGGATGATGATTGGGCGATAGCCCCCGATTTCGATTGGATTGAAATCAGCCCGCGCGACCGCGACCGGGACTTCGACGGAGAAGAATTTGATTTCGACGGCAATTCACCGCAAGGCATCGGCGAGGCAATCGCTATCGATCTGCCGTTTGAAACTCAGTTCTATGGAAGAGTTTACGATGAGATAACCGTTACGACCAACGGTTTCATTTCGATGGGCGAACAGGAATGGGTGACGAATTTCCAGAATTGGCCCCTCGACCGCTGCATCGGCGGCGGAGTGGGAATGATCGCGCCGTTTTGGGACTGTCTGGCTATGAACGACAACAGCGGCGTTTATTATTTCTACGATGAGGAGAACGGCCGGTTTATCGTCGAATGGCATCGGATGAGGCATGGATACAATGACGACGAGGATCTTACATTTCAAGCGATCCTCTATGACCGCGACGTCTGGGAAACGATAACGGGCGATCAAAATATCCTGTTCCAATATCTCGAAATTTCCAACAACCAGGGCAACGGCGGCTGGCAGACATTTTCACCCTACGCATCAGTCGGTATTTCAAGCTGGGTGGGAGATACCGGAATAAACTATACGTTCAACAACGTTTATCCATCCGCTTGCGCTCAACTTCAGGACGGGCGAGCGATACTGTTTTCGACCTCGCCCAAATACTTTGCCGGTATTCTACAAGGCTGGGTGCAAGATCACGAAACGGAAGAACCGGTTGCGAATGCTGTTATCGCCACCGAGCATGGTTTGAGAGCCGTATCCGACGAGGATGGATTCTGGAGGATCGAGGAGGCGTTAGCCGAAGTCGAGTTTGAATTAACCTGCTTTAAGCAGGGCTACAACGACTCGATTTTAGGCGGTTTGTTCCTCGAGGAGGACGATACCCTTGAAATCGATTTTTCACTGCTTCATCCCGAACTTGTACCATCGCGGGAAAATGTGTTTGCCGAACTGCAATCCGATGATGAAATCGATCTGGAACTCGAAATCGCCAACGAAGGCAACGGCCCATTAACCTTTAACGTTGAAAGAAGACTGCCGGGAAATGCGGAAGCAAATCCCTGGGAGTTAAGGGGACAGATGCACGTCGGCCGGATGTTCGACGATTCCCGGATTCAGGGCGCCGTCTTTGTTCACGACAGATTCTATGTTGCCAGCGCGCATGACCACGATCCGCAGATATTTGTACTCAACCGGGACGGAGAACTTGTCAATCAATTCGAACAATTCGGCGAATCGAGGTACGGTTTCCGGGATATGACCTGGGACGGCGAATTGATCTGGGGATCCGGTGAGCAGACGGTTTATGGCTTCACGCCGGAAGGCGAGGTGGCTGCCGAATTTGAAGGACCATACAATCCCACGCATAATTTTGCCTGGGATCCCGATCGTGAAGTTTTGTGGGTGAGCAGTACAACTTCCGATATTATGGCTATCGATCGGGAAGGCAACGAGATCAACGATTTGGACAGGCTGGAATTTAGAATCTATGGACTGGCTTATTATCCCGAAGATCCAGATGGCTATACGCTTTATATTTTTCATAAGAACAGGGAAATCGGCGATCAGATTATCCACAAAATGAATCCCGCCGACAACGACACAATGTTTGTTCGAATCCTAAATCCGGAGGAGGGCGGCAATCCGATTTCAGCTCAGATATCCAATCAGTTCGACGTCTATAGCTGGGTTTTTCTTTCCGTAGCCAACAATGGCAACGATGACCGGCTCGATTTATGGCAGCTGGATACGCGGCGCGACTGGTTCCATATTCAACCGTTAACCGGAGTGATTACTCCTGAACAAATGCAGAATTTTACGATAAACTTAAACTCGGCAGATCTTCCGGCAGCGAGATTTGCCGGCGATTTTGTGTTCATAACCAATGCCGGCGAAGGGATCTGGACGCTGCCGGTCACGCTGAACGTGCTTGGAGCGCGGGACAGAGTTCATCTCGAGCTGCAGCGAGGCTGGAATCAGGTTTCGATTAACGTACAGCCGGAAAACCTCGACATCGAAGAGTTGACCGCTCCTTTAACGGAAAATGACAATCTGGTTTTCATGAAAGACGGCGCGGGAAGGTTTTATTATCCGGCTTTGGGATTTAACAATATCGAAAACTGGCGGGTCGAAGACGGCTATATGATGTATGTCAACGAACCGGATGAATTAGCGATATTGGGAGCCGTTATACCGGCGGATCGGACAATCGAGCTTGAGGAAGGCTGGAACCTGAAATCCTACTATCCCAGGATTGCCGTCGATCCGGTGATAGCGCTTTCCGGCATACGCGAACAGCTTGTAATCGCCAAAAACGGCGCAGGCGGGTTTTATCTGCCGGAGTTCGACTATTCGAATATGGAAAGAATGACGCCGCTGCAGGGATATCAGTTCAAAGTAACTCAAGACGTTGAATTGGTCTATGCCTTCGACGAGCAGAATGAAGCGCTGTTTGCCGAGCAAAACGAACCTGCATTTTACCGGACTGCGCCGTATATTACCGGTGAAACCGCCGAATTTATGCCGGCACTCATTATCGGCGATGAATACTTAGCCGGCTGCGAGATTGGAGTGTATGACTCCGACGGAAATCTTCTGGGCGCGGACGTGTTCGATTCGGACGGGAAATGCGGCGTCGCTGTCTGGGGACGGAGGCTGAAACCAGGAACAGAAAATGATTTCGAAGGCGAAAACCTGACGTTTAAACTCTGGGATAAAAACTCGGAATATGAAATCGAGATCGAGAAATTAAGAGGCGCCCCGGTCTGGACGGCTGAGGATTATTTCGTTGGCAAGATCAGCGAGAACAGTAAGATCCCGGTCGAGTTTGGCGTTCACGATCTCTATCCGAATCCCGTCAATGGTCCGGTTACATTGAAAATAGGCGTCGACGCAACAGGAATTGTAACCGTGAACATATTCGACCTCAACGGTCGTTTGTGCAGGACGCTTCATCATGGCGAGATACAAAAGGGAGTCCACAATCTGATCTGGAATACGCGCGATGTTTCTTCAGGCATTTATTTTGTCAGCCTCGTCAGTGATTCCCGGATGGTGAAAGAGAAGATAGTAGTTTTGAAATAATAGCGGGATAAGAGTTATTTCATTACCGCGGATTGTAAAACAGCCCGGATTCTGCAGAATCCGGGCTGTTGTTTTTCAAGGCGTTCTTTTTCAATCTTGTGTAAGGAATTTTTAATTATTCCTGCAGGGTATCATGTTACTCTTCTCATCGCCGCAGCAAATTGACTAGAGGCTTCATCATCAAATAACACAAATCTGACTTTTTTCGGATACTCATGAGATTCCAAAAAGGCTTTGGCTTCGCTTATCATTATCCTTGCGGCTTCGCTCAATGCAAAACCGCCGATACCCGTTCCAAGAGCCGGGAAACTTATCGATTCCATCTTTTTATCGTCTGC
>CAZWOY010000054.1:0-14060 GCA_964635255.1 uncultured bacterium | reverse complement strand
TTAGTCTGCTAAAGGCAGACTCGCAATGACACTTTTTCATGCACGTAGTAATACCGGCGCGCCGGTATGTATAATGACCATCAAATTAAACCATACCTTCCGTCAGTTCTTTCCATTATCTTTAACCACATATTGTTTATTTGTCTTGAAATCTTCCCGTTTTTGAACTCGACAACGCTCTTTTTCTCAATTTGAGCTTCGGTAAAAACATTATCATAATCTATCTTGCCAAGGATCTCCATACCTTTGTTTTTAGCCCACTTTTCGATTTCATCGCTGATGTCTTGGTTGATATCCCATTTGTTGATACAACCATAAGCTCGGACGTGAAAATGTCTGCACAGTTCAAAAATACGTTTCATATCATGAACTCCGGACCTGGTCGGTTCGGTGACTATCAGCGCCATATCGACTCCGGTTATCGAGGCTATCACCGGACAGCCTGTCCCGGGAGAACCGTCGATTATAATCAAGTTTCTTTTCGATTGTTCTGCGATTTCCTTCGCTGCAGTTCGTATCTGAGTTACGAGTTTTCCCGAATTTTCTCCGCCAATGCCAAGTTTGGCATGAACAAGAGGACCGAACCGCGTCTTAGAAATATACCATTCGCCGCTGCGCCTGTCGATTAAACGGATCGCTTCATCAGGACAAACATAGTGACATACGCCGCAGCCTTCGCAGCTTAATGGATCGATTTTAAAAGTAATATTGTCGTTATCCTCTTCAATTATCGCCCCAAACTCACAGGTCTCCAAACATAAGCCGCAGTTAGAACATAATTCCGGAATTATTTCCGCCGCCTTGCCGCCGATAAACTCTTCTTTTTTCAGGATCTCAGGCTGCAAGATCAGGTTCAAATCGGCGGCGTCCACGTCGCAATCAGCAAATACCGCATCTTCAGCAAGCGCTGCAAACGACGAAACAATACTCGTTTTTCCGGTGCCTCCCTTACCGCTGATTACAACCAGTTCTTTCATGCAATAACCTTATTAAGCCGGGACATTTTTTCGATGCTGTCAGCCAATTGATCGAGGCGCGATTTTATCACTTCGGATTTGTCAACTAATAATTCACCGCGCGAATAAGATTGCGCCGCCGCTAACGAATGAGGAATCTGGACTAAGATTTCAATTCGCTCCCGCCTGCAGTATTCCTCCGTTTCTAAATTACCTATGCCGGCTCGATTAATAACCAATCCAAAAGGAATTCGCAGTTCCCTCACCGTATCCACTGCAATTTTCAGATCGTTCAACCCGAATGGCGTCGGTTCGGAAACTAAGATAACAAAATCCGCGTCGTGCACTGCTTCAACCATCGGGCAAGCCGCTCCGGGAGCGGAATCGAGTATGGCAAAATCCTGTCCGGGCAATCGATCTTTAACCGCCTTTATAACCGGAGGCGCAGTTGAGACGCCAATATTTAGCAGCCCGGACAGGAAAAAAATATTTTTGCTTTTACCTTGTTTAACAATGCCGATTTCTCTATCGTTTCTGTCGATAGCTTTAAGCGGACAAACAAGCTGACAACCGCCGCAAGCATGGCACAATTCAGGAAATAGAAATACTTTCCCATTCACAACCGCAATTCCGCCATACATGCAGAAGTCAGCGCAATCGCCGCATCCATCGCACAGCTCCTCATTGACTTTAGGCGAGAAAGAAACTACCTTCTCCACTGAATCGATGACCGGATTAAGGAAAATCTCGCCATTCGGCGCTTCAACGTCGCAATCGGCATAAGCGACGCTGTGTCCCCTCTCCGCTAAGGTGCAGGCTAAGTTGACGCTGACTGTGGTTTTGCCGGTTCCGCCTTTGCCGCTCGCTACAGCGATGTTCACAGTTTCAACCGCTGGTCGTTATCTATTTCTAACCATTGCCGCGCCGCATTTGGGGCATTTCTCGTCCATGCACGGCACGCCTTGTTTGTGGGGTATGGTTGTATTGCAATTCGGGCAGATGCACTCGCCGCAGGGACCGGATCCTTGACCGCCGCCCATGCCGCGGCCTCCGCCCTGTCCTCTGCCGCCGCCTTGTCCGCGACCGCCGCCTTGACCTCTACCGCCGCCTTGTCCTTGCATATTTATCCTCCTGTTTTTATTGTCATGCGCAAGAAATAGCCTGCAAATTACTTACTCGCCGCAACGCTTAAGCGTGGGAACAAGTTGGATTACAACCGCCCGGACAGGCATTATCCGGGCTGCTGTGTAACTTTGCGTCCTCGCGGTTAACTCTTCTTTTCACTGGACAACTCAGCTTCCAGTTCTTCGATTCGATCTCTGATCTCGCCCAAGGATTTCTCCATCGATTTTGCCTGGGCTTTCAGCCAGTTCATCTCCTGTCTGGCGTTGAACTCAGGCTGCTCTACAGCTACAGGCTGCGGCGACGAGCCGGGATTCCAGTTCCGCCGGTTCCAAGCGGGGCGATTGCCGCCGCGGAAACGGTTGCGCCAACCTAAGCCTCTGCCTTGTCCCCAGCCTCTCCCCCAGCCTCGTCCGCCTCTAAAGCCGGGACCTGGGTTGGCGAAGCCGGGACTGTCGAAGCCATTGCAAAATCCTAATCCTCTTCCTGTTAAGGGACCCATTCCTTCAGGTCCCGTTCCATCTCCATAAGGCATTTTAAACCTCCTGTATCGTTTAAACAAAAATTACATGTAAAAATCACTATTATTAATAAGCGCATAAAATAGTTTTATCTTTTGGGAGATCAGTTGTTTTGCTAACATTAGCGCAATACCGGCATTGTCAAGATGTTAGCAGATTGCTTAGTCTGCTAAAGGCAGACTCGCAATGACACTTTTTTCTGCATGTAGTAATAAGCAAAAATTTGGATCCCCCTAGCCGCCTTAAAAAGCTTTTCATTCTACCAGTGGCTCTGCACATCCGGTGAACTTATTTCCCGGAGTTCATCGCGTTTGAACTTGTCTATCGCCGCAGCTATCGTTTCCTGTTCGCAGGTATAAACTTTGACGTTTGCCGCTTTCAGAAGCATAAACGCTTTAGGACCGCAGTGACCGGTTACAACTGCTTCAGCGCCGTTGTTGACGACAAGCTGAGCGGTTTGAACTCCCGCCCCGGACATAAGCTGCGCGCTTTGGGCGTTTTCGAGAACCTCGAAGCTGTCCTGTTCAATATCATATTTGATAAATTGCCTGCATCTGCCGAAACGCGGATCTACTTTACTGTCTAAAGCGTCTCCCTGGCTTGAAAAGATTATTATCATTTACCTTCCCTTTATGAGATTGCTATCCTTTCCGTCTCCATCCATGCCGCTGCCTGCGTCTTTGCCGATTGCCGCTTCCGCATCCGGGCATTCGAAAGCGCGGTTCGGAGATAGTGTCCGATATGAACGCCTGAATGATTTCATCGACGTTTCCGGCGCACCATGGGTAAACCTCGATGTCATGCGAATTCAGCAAATCGAAAAACTCTTCAGAAATTGCTCCGCAAATCAGAACCACGACCTTGTTTCGCCACAGAATTTCAGCGCACTGCTGCGGCGAAACGCCTGTAATCGTTAATTCTTGCGTACTTGCAACCTGTCCGTCTTCAACTTCGGCAAGTAAATATTTTTTCGCTACATCGAGCACCGGAGAAATCCGGCCGCCCCAAAATGGCGCTGCTATTCGCATGTTGTTTTTACCTCCTGCCTTGAAGTGAAGCAAAGGATATGCCAAAGGAGGGGAGGAAGGGAGAAAGGATGTTGAACCAACGCTTGCAGACGAGGGCGTCTGCAAGCTCCAACTCGTTCCCAGGCTCCAGCGTGGGAACGAGTTACAAAAACGCTACTCTACATAATCAACACAGACGCATAATTGCTGCTATGTCTTCTCTGAAAACCGGCCATCGATCTGCGGCATAGTAATATTCAACCGCTTAATTTTCCTGAACAGCGTCGTCTTATGGACGCCGAGCTCGTCGGCGGTCTTCTGGCGGTTCCATTTGTTGCGGCGCAGGGCGGACTCGAGGAAGTTGGCTTCCAACTCTTCAAGCGTCTTTATCGACTTTCGCAGTTCAGGCTCTTCCTCGGCGTTCCGGTATTCCATTGGCAAATGGGACGGTTCGATGATGGCGTCTTTGCAGAGGATAAAGGCGTGTTCGATGATGTTTTCCAACTGGCGGACATTGCCGGGGTAGTTCTGCTCCATCAGTATGGAAAGCGTGTCGGGCGCGACGCCTGTGATGTTCTTTTTGTATAGTTTGTTAAACTTTTCGATAAAATAATCGATCAGCAGCGGCACGTCCTCGCGCCGTTCCCTCAGCGGCGGCGGTACGAGGCGGATTACGTTGATGCGGTAATAAAGATCGAGCCGGAATTTGTCCTTCTCTACTAAATCCAACAGGTTGCGATTGGTCAGGGCGATGACGCGGCAATTGATTTTCCGTGTTTCGACGCCGCCCAGCGGTTCGTAGGTTTTTTCCTGCAGAACGCGGAGCAGTTTAACCTGCAAAGCCGGGGAAATATCGCCGATCTCGTCCAGCAGGATCGTTCCGCCGCCGGCTAATGCAAGCCGCCCCGGTTTATCGCGTTTAGCGTCCGTGAAAGCTCCCGCCTTATACCCGAACAGTTCGGATTCAAGCAAATTATCAGGCAGCGCGCCGCAGTTCACGGCGACCAGCGGACCCTTCTTTCGAGGGGACAGGTTGTGGATCGCGCGCGCGATCAGTTCCTTTCCGGTTCCGCTCTCGCCTTCTATCAACACGGTCGAATCGCTTTGCGCAATAGTGGGCAGCAGATCGAAGATATCCCGCATCTTAGGGCTTTTGCTGATGATGTCCTCGAAAGTGTATTTATACTCAAGCTCCTTGCGAAGGCGTTCGACAACGCTGAGATCGCGAAACGTCTCGACGCCGCCAATAACTTTGCCCGCCTTGTTTTTCAGCAGCGCGGTTGAGATGCTGATCGGGATTCGCCTGCCGTTGCTGTCGATGATATAGATCGCTTTATTGATAACCGGCTGTCCGGTTTTCATAGTCTGCCTGAGCGCGCAGGCGGATTCGCAGATGCTGGCGCGGAACACTTCGCAGCATCTTTGCCCAACGGCTTCTTCGCGTGGAATCCCGGTAATTTCCTCCGCCGCCCGGTTAAACGAAGTCACAATCCATTCCTTATCGACGGTAAACACCCCGTCGGCGATGCTGTCTAAGATCGTCTCCAAATGTTCAGCGTGTTGTTCGGTTTGTTGCATATCTATAGTATAATGCGAAATGGCGGAAATGAGAAATCAACGATCGGTTTTGTGAACTGAATAATGTAAAATTCAGCAGGATTGAAAATAACCGAATCGTTTTCTCATTTCCGTCTTTCCGTGTGAAAATGCGAATGAAATTGGTGATTAATGTGAACGATGTGAGCGAAATGAACGATTCTGGGTATGCGTTTAAATAATAATGTTGGAGTACACGCTTCAGCGTGCCGCTGCGATATGTTTTGCATTTATTGACATGATACTTTATTTTTAGTAATTTAAAACGATTCATTCGATAATCTAAAAAGGAAAATGCTGCCTGAATTCAATAGAAATGGAGATTTGCCGGAAGGCATCCATAGAGCGTCGTTGCGTGAAGCGTTGGAACGATTCGGGGCAGACAATGCAAAACGCAGATCCCTATCGCAAAGGTTGTCTCGAATTTACAAACTCGCCCTTGAAACTGGACAATTAGCGCAATTTATCATATTTGGCTCTTTTATAACCAATAAACCGTATCCTAATGACGTCGATGTATTTTTACTAATGGAAAACGATTTCGATTTGGATGGACTTAGAAGTGAAGATCAGATATTCTTTAACCACCTTGACGCCCAAGCATATTTCGGCGCAAGTGTTTTTTGGGTAAAGCGTCGATCAGCGTTAGGCGGCGAGAAATCGTTCATAGAATTTTGGCAGATCAAACGCGACGGCGGTCGCAGGGGATTGGTTGAAATAATTTCAGAGGATTAAAAGTGATAAAAAACGAAACAGAGCTGCAGGCAGCCTTAGATCGCATTGATACATTGCACAAGCAGGTCAGGCGTCTCAGGAAAACAGAGCCGAATCCAAATAACTACCATGCCTCAGCGTCCGGTTTCTTAGCAGAAATAGACCGGATGCAACTGGAAATTCGAGAATACTTAAAACTGCATCCGGCAGAAATGGAAACGGTTGTGTAGTTTAGCTTCATAGCAGCCCGAACATTTCTATTCGACGTCCATATAGGGAGTAATGGAATAATACAATCTGTGAATAATGTGAACGATGTGAGCGATTTTAGGTATATCTTTTCACACGCCGCCATGCAGCCTGAAGGCTGTACTCCAACGAAACGGCGCCTGCGATTTCGACTGCGTTTGGAAGGTTTCGTTAGAGTTCAAGCTTTTGCTTGTAAATCCCGGAATGCGGTCGCTTCCGGGCTGTTCATCCCGCCGGTTTCTCGTAATAGAGAATCGAAACTATCTGTCTAAATGCCTGATCTTAATTGGCTTCTCCGGATACGGAGGCAGCGGGGCGGGTTGCTTCCAGGTTTTTATTTCATTTAGCAGATGCTCTACCGCGGCTTTTAGCTGCGGGTCCTCGCCGGCGATCATTTTGGCGGGTTCATCGACGACCGTTTCCGTGGGGGTTACGCCGGGGCCTTCGATCAGCCACTCGCCGGCGTCTATGCTCCAGCCGGTGCTTTGGGGAACGGTGTTTCTGCCGTGATCGACCAGGCTGCGCCCGCCGAAAATGCCGACCCAGCCGCCCCAGGTGCGCGTTCCGTACAGCTTGCCTAATTCCAAACGCTTAAAGCCTTCGCTGAAGGTCTCGCCGTCGGAGGCGGTTTCGTGGTTGCATACTGCGGCTAAAGGTCCGTTGAAGGCCGACCAGGGGCGGTTGTACGGCATCCCGTCGCGGGAAATTCGCTTCGCCCAGGCTTCCCGTCCCAGAACGGACAGGATCATGTTCGCCACGTTGCCGCCGCGGTTGTATCTGACGTCGATTATCAGGGCTTTTTTGTCGTATAGCTGCGGGAAATACTGCCTCAGCCACATCGAGAGACCGAAGCTCCCCATGTCCGGGATGTGAATGTAGCCAACCTCTCTATCGCTCAATTCCTCGACAAACTCGCGCCGGTCTCGCACCCAGTCGAAATATCTGAGGTGATCTTCGTTAATCGTCTTAATCGGAATCTCCTCCGCGCCGTCCATATCGGGATCGTCATTTACGGATAATAGAATCACCTTGTTGTGTTTGTTCACCAGTTTTTGGTAGATGTTGTCTCCCGGTTCAAGCGGCTCGCCATCGACGGCTACGATATACCGCCCCGTCTTTATGTCTTTAAAAGCCCCGCCGAAGGGATTCTGCGGTTCGTCGCCCCAGTTATCGCCTTTGAGTATTTTGGTTATCCGAAACGCGCCCGATTTCACCGGTTCGAGATCGACGCCGAGCCCTGCGACGCCGATATGCCGGGCTCTCTCCATATCGCCGCCGAAGATGTAGGCGTGTCCGACGTTCAACTCGCCTAACATCTCGGCGATGAGGTCGTTCAGCTCCTCCCTGTCGGAAATTCTGGGCAGCAGCTCGCTGTACTGATCCCAGACCTCTTCCCAATCGACGCCGTGCATTCCGGGATCGTAGAAATAATCCCGCTGGTAGCGCCAGACTTCGCGCAGTATCTGCCGCCATTCCGCTTCAGGATCGATCTCCAGGCTCCAGCCGTCCATATATACTTTTCCGTCCTCATCGGGGATGCTTACGGCGCCCGCGTTCATTACGACGTAATTATTGTGTTTGCGGACGAACATTTTTTTCCGGTCTGGGCTGAATCCGAATCCGTTGATGCTGCCATCGACCGTCTTCGCCTTTTCCTTTTCGATATTGAATACGTGAAGCCTCCAACCATGACGGCGTTCTCCCTGAGGCCGCATGCCTCTGTTTTCCCAAGAACCGTAATAAATTTTCCCCTTCACGGCGTTCAAGGCGAAATAATTGCCGGCGTCGATGGGCATTCTGCAAATGCGTCCGGCTAAGCCGTCGAGTTCGATTTTAACGTCGTCCCGATCCTTGTCCCGCTTCTTTTTCTTTTTATCGTCTTCATCATCATCACCTTCTTCGTCATCCTTTTCATCATCATCTTCTTCCTCCTCGCCCTCTTCTTCGAAAGCCTCGACCAGTTCGGATTCGAACGGGTTTTCGGTCTCTTTGTCCAGCAGGATTAGAAAGAATTTATCCGCCGTATCGTCGATGAAAGAGTCCGCGCCCCGGACCGGATTATACCACGCCTGAGCCTTGAAATAGAGATATTTGCCGCCCGGATCCCACGAGAGGTCGGTCTCGTTTATCATCTGCGTTTCGATTCGGGAGACGTCTTCGTTTTCCACGTTGTAGAGGTAGATATCGCTGGCGTTGTTCTGACGGGTTTCGATCCAGGCGATCCATTTGCTGTCGGGCGACCATTCGGCGCTATGAAGCTCGAGGGCGTCGAGGATCATTTTCCGCCGGCCCGATTCGACGTCCACGATCCACAGCCGGTCGGCTTTGTCGTGGTACATGATCTTTTCGCCGTCCGGCGACCATTTCAGGTATCGCTTAATCATATCGCCGCCCCTGGTCAACTGGCGGCGTTCGCCTTTGCCGCCGGAGGGATAGAGATAGATTTCGTATTCGCCGGTATCGTCCGACAGCGCAGCGATCCATTTGCCGTCGGGGCTGTAAATGGCTAAGCGATCCCGCGCCTCGGGCGTGTGGGTTATCCGGCGAATGTAGCCTTCCTTATCGACCGGCAGCGTAAAAACCTCGCCCCGCGCCGCAAACGCCATCCGCTTGGGGTCGTTGGGAATGGAATAGTTGTCGATATATTTCTTCGGATCGATGATTCTGTCTCTGATTCGGATGCGGTCGGTCGGCAGCGTTATATCGATTTTGCGGGTTTCATTCGATGCGATGTTGAAAGCCCAGATATCCATCGCCTGTTGGTAAACGATGTTCATGCCGTCGGTCGAGGGAAAGTGGGCGTCCCATTTTTCGTTGAAAGTATGCTGCCTCAGGTTCGAGCCGTCCGGTTCGACGCTGAAGATATTGCTTCTGCCGGAACGGTCGGAAAGGAAATAGATTCGGTCTCCGATCCACATCGGGAAGGCGTCGGTGCCTTCGAATTCGGTCAGTTTGCGGAACTCCATCGTTCTTAAGTTTCCAATCCAGATATCCATCGCGCGGCCGCCGCGGTAGCCTTTCCAGGCGCTTTTTTCCCGGCGCAGGCGCGTGTAGGCGAACCGGTCTCCGCCCGGTTCATAACTGATGCGCGTGCCTTTGTCCAGCCCGATCGATTGCGGATAGCCGCCGTCGATGCTCACGGCGTAGAGGTTGAACGTCCCGTTAGGCGCAAACCTGCTGCTGCGGAAAATAACGCGCTCGCTGTCCTTCGTCCATCCGACCACTTCGTCCCAGTCGCCGTGAAACGTCAATCGCACCGGAGCGCCGCCGGTCGAGGGGATAATATAGACGTCCCGATTGCCGTCATACTCGCCTGTGAAAGCGATCCATTCCCCGTCCGGGCTGATTTTTTTATACATTTCATTGCCGGCGTGGGTCGTGAGCCGTACCGCTTCTCCACCGGATAGAGTCGTTTTCCAGATATCGCCTTCCGACGAAAAGACGACCAGGTCGCCGTTAACGTCCGCGTAACGGTAATATCCGGCGACGCCCCCCGCCCCTTTCGCCGTCGAGTCGGCAATAAAGAGGATTAAGAGGCAGAGCGTGGACAGGCTTGCGATAAAGCCGGCTTGGTAAAGCGATTTATGTTTGCGCATGGAATCTCCAGCGGTTTTGGTTTTAAAATGAGAAAAATTAATATAGGCAGGATTGGTTGTGGTTTGCAAGGAAGGTTGTAAGGAACGGTTTTCTCCCGCCGCCTTTTCCCAAGAAAAAGTTTTCGACAATTCTAATCATTTAATAAAGCGTTTGCAATTATCATGCAATATTTGCGCAAACTAACAGTTTTTTGCACTACTCGATTATGTCAACAAACAACATAACTTTTATAATATCATAAACATATAGCAATGGCGCGAATTTTGTGATATAAAACATAAGACGTGGAAGGTTTTAGATTTTCGATAAATTCGGTTAGAGATACACAACATAATTTTAAGGAGAGGAACTCATGTTTACTCGCAGCGCGCTTTTCGCTTTAGCAATCCTTCTTACCCTTTGCGGGGGGGGGGCGCAAGCCCAAGTATTCATTCAAACCGAAGCTGAATGGAATTTCCAGCTTTTAAACAACCAACCCTGGGCGCCGGACGTCAATCCAAACGAGCCCGATTTTATACTCGGCGTCGATGAATTTGGCGATCCAGCAGATCCACCCGTGACGGAATTTGTCGTGGGACTTGATCAGTTTTTTACGATTAACGCCGGAACAGAAATTCAATTAGCGGAGAATGTGTCGATTATTGTGGATGGCGCAATATATGCAGGCTCCATACCTGGCGACGCAACGGTATTTGAACCGTGGGACGGACAACGGTGGGGTTCGATTGTTCTGCGCGGTAATGGCGAGATAATTCAGGATGAAATTTCTGAGGGAACCGGCGTTTTTGAAAACGTTAAAATTTACGGCGGCGGTAATGCTAATGCATTTGGCGGATTAATCGCATTGACTAACAGAGAAGGAATAGAAGGAGCTCAGACCTCGACTCCATATCTTGAATTATTGGGAGAGCAATTGGGACCTTATTTTCTATATGATAGTGAAACTGATGGAATTTATATCTTCGACGCTGACTGTAACGAAGATGTCGAGCAAGATAATATAAGGGTCAGTTCTGCAATTAAAATTGAAAATATTGTAATTGGCTCTACCGGGATTCAAATTGATGGCAACGGCATTCATTATGAAGGTTGGTGCGATGAAGGCGTCGAATCCACATTGTCTATTAATAGTTCATTAATAACAACCTGTGGAAACAGGGGGATTTGGCATGAACACTGTCGATCTCTTACTAATAATGGTCAAGAGGACGATGGATTCGACTTAGATATATTAAGCTCGTCGATATGCAGCAATTTATTTGATGGAGTTAGATTTGATTGCCCAGTAGTAAATGATCAGAATGTACCATCGACAACAGATATGAATATATATTTGAGTAACTCAAATTTTTCTGGAAATGGTGATAATGGTATTGGATGGGGTTTTCAAGTAAATAACCTTTTCTGCCACACACACGATCAAAGACAAGATGGTGTTGTAAGTCTTTTTAAATCTATAGATTGCGAATTCAATGATAATTCGCAGGGCGGTCTTGGATTATGGCGCTCTTCATTCAAAGTTTCTTATATTGATGATTGCATATTTAACGGAAACGGATTCGAAGTTGATGAAGATAATAATCCTGAAAATCCCAATTTTTTTGAAGGACAGGGAGTGCTGTTGAATATTAGAGCAGTGCAATGTTTTGATAGTCGCGAGGCTGTATTTATAAACTCTGAAGTAAAAAACAACGGATTAACCGGATTTCATCTTAGATGTAACTTTAATGATGATGAAAGAGGAGAGTGGATTATTCAAGGCAACTTGTTCCAGGATAATGGGCAAAATATAAACTATCAGGCAGAAGATGACAATGACCTCATGGAAGGCGCCAACATTCATATTTTCCAAGATGTCTGGAGAGTTCTTTTAACAAACAACATAATTAATGGCGCTTATTCAGGCATTTATATCGATGATTTAATCGAGGGCTTAACAATTCGAGCGCCAGAGGAACTAAAACTTTATAATAATGCCCAATGCGGTAAAAACAGCTTGGGAAACAGTACCTGTCGATGCGGATTTATTTTGGAGAACTTAGCAATTGTCAATGAGGATGCAGTATATAATAATGTGTTTTATGATAATCTTGTTTATGGTGCATGGATTCAAACAAACAGATTATCCGAACATGAATATGCAAACAACATTCATGGATCAACTGATGGAATTCAGAATTTAATTGGCATAAGATATACAGGTGGAGATGCAGGTCCAACCTACCACGGCAACGGTTTTTTTAACAATCCCGGTGGTAGTTACTCAAATCCTGATAATCAAAATTGGGATGGCGTCGATGATGTAACTCAAAATCCTCAATTTGTTAATTCTGCAAACCGAGATTATCACTTGAGATGGGATTCTCCGATGATTAATGCCGGATATGAAGGACAAGACGATGCCGATCCACTTGTGCATTTAACATATGATCCTACAATGACAATCAGTGATTTCCAAGGACTCGATTGGGAGGTTTACCGCGATTATGACGGACTATTCACAGGTTCAAGAAACGATATTGGTTGTTATGGAGGTTATTTTGCTAACGGTAATTTTGAGCATCCTGACGACGAAACCGTTGATTACGACATTGATGAGCAGGATTTCGGCTGGGATCCCTATTGCGTGATCAATTCCGATTGTGATGAGCTTGAGGGAACGCTGCAAAATGATTACTACCGGGCGTTTAATGATTATGAAGTGCCGCAGGGAGAAGAATTAGCCATTTTACCAGGGGCATTTATCGAACATGATGAAGATGTTAAATTAGTTGTAAACGGCGAAATAACGGCTGATGGAGACGTCGATGGTCCAATTTATTTCACCAAGCGGGGAGAAGGCAACTGGTACGGAATTAAACTTACTTCTAACGCCAGTTGGGAAAGCTCCTTCTCATTCTGCCATGTTAGCTACGCAAGCGCCGGAATCCGTTTTCTATCGGTTCCCGATGGAAACGAGCCGATCACAATCGATAATTGCATTGTGATGAATTGTACCGATTATGGGTACTATATTTATAATACTGAGATAGACATAACTGGTAACGCCGATGCGCCAACCATCCAAAACCAAGCGAATTTAGCGGAATGGTTAGCTGATGAATTCGAAAATGAAAGCGCAAGATGGAATACAATTCGTCAAATCAAAGGTGCCCAAGGGCAATCAATCGGAATATATGTCAGCACTGAGAATAATATAACTATCGAGGGTTCGAAGGTCTTTTTGTGCGGAAATGAGAATCGGGAAGACGAGATGGATCAAACCGGATTGTGGCTGTTTAATTCGGATATTGAAGTTAGAAATGCTTCGATACTACAAAATGGGAACACTGGGATGTTTATTTCTTTCAGTGATCCGGAACTCAATCCGGACGACGTTGTGGATGATGAAGAAATGGAGATTGATGGTGAAGCGGTTGATTTAAAAGACAACGGATTAACGGTTAACGATACTGAAAGCGGCAATGGCTCTGAAATGTATGTAACTTTATATTCTGATGTTGATGCCGATTACAATGATTATCAGGATGTAAATGGAAATGGTGTTTCACCAAGAAGTTTTTTTGCCTGGGTAGATGCGAACAGTGATATAAACGCTAATATTTGCTGGTGGGGAGTTTCGGTGAATGATTTCGCAGGCAATGAGGACTCATTTATTAATAACCTTAATCGCGTAACTTACGCGAATCCTGTTAATGCAAATAATGATAACGATTGGCTTGCTAATGATCTGACCTTGTTTGAACAGGCGAAAATCCATAAAAGGTCAGAACGTTATCATGAGGCAATCGCGCTTTTCCAACGTGTAATCTCGAACGATCCTCAATCCCATGAAGCTATAAGTTCCGCGCGTCAGATTTTCGGATGTTATGAGCTTTCAGGACTCGAAATGAATGGATTAAGAAGTTATTTTTCGAATTTAGCAGAGGACTACTATGATACGGATTTGAGGATTTGCGCGGAATTGTTGGATGCAAGAACCTATGTTGAAGAGAGACATTTTGAAGATGCAAGAAACGAATTTGACAATATTGCTGCGAACACCGACCACATAATTCAGCGAGGTCTTGCTCAAGTTCATAGTCTTGATTTGGAACGCATTATCGATATCGATGAAATTGATGATGTCCGCGAAAAAGATATCGATAAGGAAATTCGCAAGATATTTATGGATTTAATTCATTCTGATTCAAAGAATCATGATAGACAGATACCTGATAAATTCGATTTAACAAGAGCTTATCCCAATCCGTTCAATTCAAGTGTAAGTATCGATTACACCTTGGATGGAAAAGCAG
>CAZWOY010000053.1:1679-14168 GCA_964635255.1 uncultured bacterium | reverse complement strand
CTTAGTCTGCTAAAGGCAGACTCGCAATGACACTTTTTCATGCACGTAGTAATAACGGGAAGGAGGCGCTAATTTTTAGAAAGCGCATTCTCAGTTTGTTTTTAACTTTACTGGCGTTCCAATTTATTCTGGTCGAGAATCTCTGTTCGGCGACTCCGCAGTTGTTTCACTCCGGTCGATCTTCAATGATAAGCGAAAACAGGGGCGACTGGTCGGCAGGCGAAGGCGATTCGTTAATAGATTTGGCGGGCGTTTGGAAATTGGATAAAGGTTTATCCGATTTGCAAAAGAACATAGACGCGCCTTTTGAATGGATCGGAACTGAGGATACGATTGTAATCCAACGCGAATTTTTTCTATCCGGAAAAATGAGAAAACGGAACTGGCGTTTGGCTATCGACGGCGTCTCAAATTCCGTTAAAATTACAATTAATAACGCTAATCTGGATAGCAGGCAGGGGGAGAATAATTCCTTCCAGATTGAATTGCCGTCCAGACTGCTCAAGTTTTATCCGGAAAAAAATGATATAACAATCGCCATTAATCGTGAATTAAAATATTCCGGCAGTCCGCCGCTTAAAGGCAGTATATACGCGCCCGAAATCTATGGCGGGATTTTCCGCGGCGTTTACCTGATAGGTTCTCCACAGGTTTATATAGAAAGAGTGAATATAAATCGAAAATCCCTGGAAGAACTCGCCGTTTCAGAATCAGGTTCCGGCAATTTAAAAGTAGATCTGATTTTCAAGATAAGCGACGATTATCTATCTGAACCTGATAATAGAACGGGGAGTTTCAGAATTTTCCTGCTGGATAATGAGGAAAATGAAGTATTTAGCAGTCGGAAATATCCAGTGGAGCTGTCATCCGGCGAATCGATAAGAACATCGGTGAATATTCCTGTTTCAAACCTGCAAAAGTGGATAATCAGAAAAAATCCTTATCAATACACTATTAAAGCTGAACTTAACACACCGGTGGGCGATCACGCGCTTGGTTCAAAATTCGGTCTGATTCATATCGATACGGGAAAAGAAGGGCTAAGGATAAACGGTAAACCGAAACGATTAAAATGTCTAAATTACGTCAATTCCGATATTGAATATGGCAGAGAGATCCCTTCCTCGATATTGAAAATGGATATTAAGCAGATTAAGGATTTAGGCGTCGATGCGATTCGAGTCTTTTCAAGTTCAGCAAGTCCGCAGCTACTAAATTTGTGTGAAGAATATGGATTGCTGGTATTCGAAGAACTGCCGGTATTTCAGGTTCCAGATAAAATTCTTAGCGATTCCAAGTTTATCGAATCCGCCGTGAACCAAATCCGAACCATGATTAATCGAGATGCAAGATATACCTGTCTAGCCGGTTGGGGCGTAGGGACTGAAATTAATCCGCCTAATCGCTTTAATAGAAATTATTATGAAACGCTTGCGCGTATTATTGACAATCTCGACGATAGGCCTGTTTATGCGGCGGTCCCATATCAAAATAGAGTAAATGCTGCGCCCTTGGATTTTGTAATGTTAGAATTAACTGAATATTCCAAAATATCTACTGAGGATATTCCTGAATTTTTTAATTCGGATCGACCGATTATTCTTAGTGGAATAAGGCGATATATACAACCCGGCAACATGCGGGGCTGGGCGGATCCGGTTTCCGAATCGGCTCAAGCGAATTATATTCTTACTTTTTTGAAAAAAATTAAAGCTGTAACCTGGATCGATGGTTTTGTTATCGGTGACTATGCCGATTGGAGAGGTCAAATGCCTTCGATAACCGGTCCGTTTAAAGGCAGAAGCAAAATATATTCAACCGGACTGGTCAATTCTAAACGACAACCCAGGCTTGCTTATCGAAGGGTGCAGGAGTACTGGAAGTCCGGTTCGGCGCCGCCGATCCCCCGTGGCGCTGGTAAAACCGACGATTCATTTATTATTATTGTCTTTAGTCTGGTTTTTATCATAATCCTCATAATTTCGACGCGCCAGAATAATATATTTCGATTTAATTTAGTCAGGACTTTTACGACGCCGAGAAGTTTTTTCCAGAGCATCAGCGATTCGCGCTATTTTCAAACCGGCAATACGGTCCTGCTGGCAATTCTTATTTCCGGAGGATTCGGATTAATCGGCGCTAGCTGGATCTATGCTCAGCGCGACAGTTATTCCGTCGATTGGGCGGTGAACTATTTAAGCGGATCCGCAGGTCTTGTAAATTGGCTGAGCATATTATTCTGGCAGCAATTGCGGGCGTTTCTTTTTTTCTGGCTCTTGACTTTTATTTTAATCTGGATAGGGACGTTTCAGTCAACGCTGATATCATCCCTTTACCGGAGATTTTCATTGACGCAAAGCCTTGACTATATAGTCTGGTCTGCCGTGCCAATGCTGGGACTGCTGCCTCTTGGGCTGGTCAGTTCGCGATTATACTTGTTTACTTTAGGCTGGATTGTCAATGGATTAACTATTTTCCTTATTATCTGGTCTTTATTGCGCTTATACTGGGTTTATCGCCATTATATACATAAACCAGTGAGTATGGTGCTGTTTTTATGGATTGCGCCTCCTGTGTTTGTTTTATTATTATTAACGGTTATACTCGAATATTCGAGATCGATATTTAAGTATTGGCGATTTCTTTTCGAAACCATCGGTTGATAAGGAGTTTTAAATGCAGCCTACGGACGTGAAGTATAAAGATAAATTTGCAGGCGTAGGATTGACGTTTGACGACGTGTTAATAGCGCCGCGAAAATCCGAAGTCCTGCCGCGCGAAGTGCGCATTAATTCATGCGTCACAAAGAACATAAAATTGAATATTCCTCTGCTCAGCGCGGCTATGGATACGGTTACCGAGTCTGAGTTAGCTATTGCTATTGCGCGGGAAGGCGGTATCGGGATTATTCATAAAATGCTGTCCATCGAAGATCAGGCGGCTCAAGTGGATAAAGTAAAAAGATCGGAAAGTTTCACAATCAACAATCCGATAACGCTCTCGCCCAATTTGCCTTTGTCGCATGCATTAGCCGTCATGAGGAAATATTCCATTTCCGGCATCCCGATTGTCGAAGGTAAGAAACTGGTGGGAATGCTGACGCATCGCGACATCAGATTTGCGAAAGACACATCGAAATCGATTTCCGAGGCGATGACCAAACAACCGCTCATAACAGCGCCTGTGGGTACAACCGTTGAACAGGCTTGGGATATTTTTCAGAAAGAGCGGATTGAAAAACTGCCGGTCATCGACGACACGGGCAATTTAATCGGACTTATTACAGCGAAAGATATTCAGAAGAAACAACAGTTTCCTAACGCCTGTATGGACGAAAAAGGCAGGCTTCGAGTCGGAGCGGCGGTAGGGGTGGCTAATGAGACGATGGAGCGAGTCAAAGCGCTCGTTCACGCCGGCGTGGATTTGATTACCGTCGATACTGCACATGGACATAGCGCGGGCGTTCTTAGAACCGTAAAAGAAATAAAGAAAGCGTTTCCTGCGACCGATATTCTCGCCGGTAACGTGGCTATTGGTCAAGCCGCCAAGGATTTAGCCGACGCCGGAGCCGACGGCGTCAAAGTCGGAATCGGCGCGGGAGCAATATGCACTACGCGCGTGATTGCCGGCATTGGCGTACCGCAGATAACCGCAATACTCGATTGTGCGCAAGCGCTAAAGAAGAAAGGAATTCCAATCGTCGCCGACGGAGGAATCAGATATTCCGGCGACGTCGCAAAATCAATCGCCGCCGGCGCGTCCGCAGTAATGATCGGTTCTTTGTTTGCCGGTACGGAGGAATCGCCGGGCGAGACGATGCTGCTTGAAGGAAGAACTTACAAAGTATATTATGGAATGGGTTCGCTGGCCGCGATGAAAAAAGGTTCGGCAGATCGTTATTTCCAGGAAGGAGCCGAAGCCGATAAATTAGTGCCGGAAGGTATAGAAGGCCGAGTTCCCTATAAGGGAAAACTTGCCGATACGATTTTACAGCTAACCGGCGGGCTGCGGTCATCCATGGGATACTGCGGCAGCCTGGACATTGAGACGTTCCAGAAAGATACGAGATTTATTCAAATCACTGCCGCAGGCGTCCGTGAAAGCCACCCTCACGATATCGTAATCAGCCGGGAAGCGCCCAATTATCAGGTAACATTGTAGTACAGGAGAAATCCACAGGGATATTTGTCGAATGGAGTTCCTCCGGAATTGGCGCTCTGGGGAGAAAATCCGTTTGAAAATGAAACTAAAACTGTGTTATTTATGTAAAACTATTGTGCCGTCTGGCGTTGAATATACTTATGCAGTTTGGACTTGCGCCTTGCCGCCGTGTTTTTGTGAACAATGCCTTTAGATACGAGACGGTCGAGTATTGCGCAGGCGGATTGCAGATGCTTTTTTCTGTCGTCTGCTTCGGTTGCTTCGCGAACCCGGCGAATGGCTGTACGCATTCTGGAACGGTAGTACCGATTGTACTCGCGGTTTTTTTGGCTCGTTCGAATTCTTTTCAGGGCTGATTTATGATGCGCCATGTATTTTTACCTTAAATTGGTTGCCTTACTCTGTCAAAGTTTGAAAACACGAGACTGGTATATGAATACCATCGTTCGTTTGCTTTGCAAACTTTCAATTTAAAAATTCCCGTTGCCAAAGTCAAGAGGGTAATATCCTAAAAAGCAATGTAGAAAATAATAGTCGATTGAATTTTAAATCGCTGTTGCTATTTATGTTTGTGATTGTATTTAGTGCAGGAATTGTCTCCGGATGCGCTTATTATAATTATCTATATAATGCGAAAAAATACTATAAAGAGGGCGAAAAGGAGAAAAAAGAACAATCCGATTCCGATTCAAGGTCCGGTTCCCGGCGCAGTCCGAAGGAGTTTCAAGATGCAATCGAATCAGCCGGCAGGATGCTCGAATATTATCCGAACAGCCGATGGGAGGATGAAGCGCTGCTTTTACTCGCTAAAGCGTATTATCAAACAGGCAAATACCGAAACACCATCGGAAAAGTCGATGAGCTGATTGGTAAATATCCACAATCTGAGTTTGTCGATGAAGGTCAGGTTTGGAAGGGTATGGCGCTTCTGAAGGTCGTTCAGCCGGATTCTGCGCGAACGATCTTAACGAGCGTTATGAATAAGGAAATCGATGAGAATTTAAAAGCCGAGGCTTTATACGCGCTGGGCGAGTATTATTTTGAAAAAGAGAAGTATGAAACTGCAATCGATGAATACGAAAGAGTCCTGGAGTTGGAAGTCGATGACGAATGGATCAGAGAACAGACGCTGATTAGGATCGGTGAGTGTTATAAAAAAATGGGGCAGAAAGACGATGCGCTGGCTTTATATGAGCGAGTATTGGAATCAAAACCGTCACGCGCTATCAGGTTTACGGCTACGTTTCAACATGCCGTGATAATGTCCGAAGTCGGCAGATCTGAAGAGGCGTTGGAGGTTTTTAAAGACCTTTTGCGAGACAGCGCATTCATGGACAAATTCCCAATGATTGAACTCGAAGCTGCAATCTGCGAGCGTAGAATGGGTAGAATCGAAGACGCCAGAGAGCGGCTTAACAGACTTCTTGAAACCGAATCCCGCGGCGAGATCGCGGCTCAGGCTAACTATGAATTGGGTTTGCTGATCTGGAATAATTGGAACGACCTTAAGGAAACGGCAATAGCTTTAGGCGGCGCTAAATCGGCAGATCGAAATTCGATATATTCAGAGAAAGCCGATTCCCTTCTGAAATTAGTCGAGAGTTTAAGCAGGTATTGGTATAACCTTGAATATGTGAATAGAAAACTATCCAAAATCGACAGCGCGAAGGCTGGTTTAACGCTGATGTATCCAACTGACACTACTTACGTCGATTCAATTGACATAAAGCTCGAAGAAACGAAGGATAACCGTTCCAGACGCGGGAGACGCCGAGATAACCGAGACGATCCTATGTGGAGAATGGTCGAGGAAGCCAGGAAGACTGAGGAAAAAAAACCGGAGGGCGATTCTTTAGAAACCGCTGCGGCGGATACGGTTGCGCCGCTGGATTCGGCGGCAATCGCAGATTACCGGAATAGTCTTATCCAAAAAAGATTAAACAACCGGTTTTCAATTGCCAATGACTACTTATTTTTGCCTGGATATTTAGATAGCGCCGGTTACTACTTTAAGTTGGCAATAGATTCTGAAATCAGTGAAGAGGAATGGGCAAAAGCCATTTCCTCGCTTGCTTATATCGCCCATGTACAGGGTGACACAACCAGACACGATTCACTGCTGAACGAAATAATCGAACGATTGCCGGATACGGATATGTCGATTCGCGCTCAAAAAGCATTGGGCGTTTATGAGGAAATCGAAGCTATCGATACCTTGGCGGTATTCCTGCGTGAAGCTGAAAAACACTGGTTCAGCGAAGATAATCCCCGAACCACTCGCGAAATATATATCGATATTGCAAATCAAGCGGATTCTTCATCGAATGTCCGCGCCCGATCGCTTTTGGCGGCAGCTTTTATTTCCTTTAAACGCCTCGGTGAAGATTCGACTGCGCGTGATTTTTACACTCTTATACGCGAAGAATATAAGAATACCGATTATGCAGACAAAGCGCGCGATATGCTTAAACGTCTGGACGCCAAAGAAAAAAAAGAGGAGAAAAAGGATAAGAACGGCGAAGCCTTAGGAGAAAAACAAGCCGAAAAACGGAAAACTGAACGTGGCGAAAAAGACCTAGACAGAGAGCGAATATACGATGATCCGATGATGTATGATGATTTCTACGGCGTCGATGACGGTGGTTTGGAAGAGGATGATAAAGTCTATGAACCGGATGAAGTCGATATGCTTCCCAAAATGCAGACGTCCTCGAATATCGTAGAATCGCTGCTTAGATCGAATTATCCTTTTAAACTTATTGGTCAGGAGATTGTCGGCGAAGTGGAACTTGAATTTGTCGTGCTGTTTAATGGCGAGATCACAGAGATCGAAGTCGTTTCTGCAGAACCGGAGAATGAGGGTTTTGAGGAAGCGGCTGAAAAAGTTCTTAATGAAATCGACTTTCGACCGGGAAGATTCCGAGGAAGAAATGTGAGTGTTAGATTAAAACAAAAATTTAGTTTTGAACCACTTTAAAATTTAGCTATGCGCCCGATTTCAGAATCCGGAAATATTATTTCGAACCGGCAGGTTTCAGTTGCGACCTGGGAGATGATTGTCCGGTCGCCAGTGATAGCAACAAACTCAAAAGCGGGTCAATTCGTGCATGTCCGCACCGGTTCAGGATTTAATCCTTTTCTAAGAAGACCGTTAAGCATCGGCCCGGTCGATGGCGAGAATCTGCGTCTGATATTCACAATCCGCGGCGAAGGAACAAGACTGCTCGCCTTGAAGCAGTCCGGAGAGTTAATCGATCTTATCGGACCTTTGGGCAATGGCTTTCAATCTCCAGAACCCGGCCAGTCGGCGGTATTGATCGGAGGCGGCATTGGCGTAGTTCCATTGCTGTTATTAAATAATCAAATCGAAGATAATATTCCAACGGCATTTTTCCTGGGAGTTCAATCAAAAGAGCACTTGCCGGTAACTGCCCATGAAATCGAAACGCTGAAAATTTCTGTCTCAAGCGATAGCGGCGGCATAGGCTATAAAGGCACAGTTATCGATTTGTTTTTAAGCCGCCTGGATGAATTCGACTTGAAATCGCTGCGAATCTATAGCTGCGGACCAAGCCCGATGCTGTCAAAACTGAAGGAATTATGCATTAAATTTGATATCCCTGCGCAGGTTTCATTGGAAGTGCCTATGGGATGCGGGATCGGCGCCTGCCAAAGCTGTGCGGCGCAAAAAGCGGATTCGGACGAATATCTGCTCGTATGCAAAGACGGTCCGGCGTTCGATATCAGAGAAGTTGTTTTATCAAAGGGATTGGCATTTTGAATACCGATTTTAATGTAACTTGCGGCGAGTTGGAATTAAAATCTCCATTTTTGACCGGATCCGGCACTTTTGGTTACGGCGACGAATTTTCCAGTTTGATAAATTATAGCTATTTAGGGGGGATCGTCGCGAAATCGATTTCCCCGGAGACTCGTTCGGGAAATAAACCGCCTCGAATTTGCGAGACGAGCGGGGGAATTATTAATTCTATCGGTTTGGCTAATCCCGGAGTAGATAGATTTATAGCCGAGAAAGTCCCCACGCTGCCAATCGAAAAAACGAAAGTTTTTCTTAGCATCGTTGGGAATACGGTAGAAGATTTTGTGTCGGTCGCGATTAAGTTTGATAGAATACCAAATATTTCCGGTTATGAATTAAACGTTTCATGTCCAAACGTCAAAAAGGGCGGATTAGATTTGGGAGGAGATAAAACCGCTGTCAGCGAGATCGTAAAAGAAGTGCGCGCAGCTACGAAGCGGTTCATTTCGGTAAAACTCACTCCCAATCAACCGGCGATCGCGCCTATGGCTGAAGCGGCGGTGAAAGCCGGGGCGGATTGCCTGACCCTGGTTAATACTCTGATCGGAATGGCAATCGATGTTGAGAAAAGGACGCCATTACTGGGGAATATTATCGGCGGTTTCAGCGGTCCGCCGTTAAAGCCTGTTGCGTTGGCTAAGGTCTGGCAGGCTGCACAGGCTGTTGACGCGCCGATTTGGGCTTCCGGAGGCATGGTTTGCGGGAAGGATTGCATTGAATTCCTTTTGGCCGGGGCTACAGGCTTGCAGCTTGGCTCCGTGCTGTTTGCAGATCCTTACGCTCCCGAGCGAATTACGAATGAAATATCGGTTTACTGCCAGAGACATGGGATAAAAGCGGTACGAGATTTAATCGGGGCTTTAAATGTATAGACGTCTAATCAGATATGCAATTTGTCTATGGAATAAGGCTAAAACTCGTTACTTTTGCATTTTGCCGCCAATATTAGTTTCCGCCTTAATCATTCTTAATACCGGCTGCGCTCCCAAACCTCGATTTCACAGTGCATCGCGCAGAGCTGTGGTCGATAAGTCAGATTATAAGGTTGGCTATTCATGGACGGGCTATGCTTCCTATTATGGGAAAAAATTCCATAAAAAGAAGACGTCCAACGGCGAAACATTCAATATGCATGGAATTTCAGCCGCCCATAAAACGCTGCCTTTCGGAACGATTCTCGAAGTGGAAAATTTAAAAAACGGCCGAAAAGTGCGGGTGCGCATAAATGATCGCGGTCCGTTTATTGCCGGACGGGAAATTGATTTATCTTATGGAGCCGCGAAAAAAATCGATATGCTGGTGGATGGGGTTGTACAAGTCAAGATGACTATTATTCACATGGGGGATAAGTGAGTTATCCAGGTCTCGGATTACGCCTTATCGTAGCGATTTTGGGCATTCCTGTCATATTAGCCCCGACTTATTTCGGGGGGGCGCTTTTCACGATCTTAATCGGCGCAATATGCTTAATAAGCATGTACGAATACTACCGATTACAAGCCGTTGCCGAAAGAAAACCATTGCGCTGGATTGGATTAGCCGGCGGCTTCGGAATCATTGCAATCTGGCATTTCGACTATAATTATCTCCTCTGGTTTCTGATTCTCTTTACGATTAGCGCAACATTCTCCTGTATCTTAAAAAAACGAACCCATCTTGATTGTATGGTGACGATTGGCGGAGTTATATATATTCCATTATTAATCGGTTCTTTTATTTTTATCAGAAACGGACAGGGCGAAATCGACGCGTCGGTCTATAACGGGAAAACGCTGAGTCTTTGTATCTGGGGAGCAATCTGGATTGGCGATACAGCCGCCTATGCCGTGGGAAAGGCTATCGGAAAGCGTCCATTAGCGCCTGCAACCAGTCCGAATAAATCTATTGAAGGATTTATCGCCGGATTGGCGGGTTCAGCGCTGTTTTCGCTAATATGGTGGAAGTTCGGTTTTACGGATTTTGATTTGGCGCTGTGCACAGGCATTGCCGCCGGCACGATTGGGCAAATGGGAGACCTTTTCGAATCGAAACTCAAACGCGAAGCCGGAGTTAAGGATTCCGGAAGCTTTCTGCCGGGCCACGGCGGAATTCTAGATAGATTTGACAGTTTACTGACAACCGCACCGGTAATAGCGCTCTATCTTGTTGTCAGACATTACATTTTTTAGTTTCTTATTACTACGTGCAGTAAAGAGTGTCATTGCGAGTCTGCCTTTAGCAGACGAAGCAATCTCCTGACGTCTTGATAATGCTTGATATTGTTTAATATCCGCATTCCATCAGATCCCTGGAGATGGCAGCTATTTTATGCACGCAGTAATATTTAATTCAGTTTCTCAACAATTTCATTGCAATGTTTAAAACATCAGAAGACGAGTTAAAGGTAAAAGCTTATCAGATCCGCAAGGACCTTATCAACCTGCTTTACCAGACTGGCTCGGGACATTTGGATACATCCCTCAGTCTCGTGGAAATCTGGCTGGCGATTGTGTACAGCGATTTCTTCAAATATGACCCGCGAGACGGTTCATGGGAAGACCGAGATCGCGTGTTCCTTTCGAAAGGACACGCCTGCCCGCTGCAGTATATAGTTAATGCAGAACTCGGATACTATGAAAAATCCGATGTTTTTGATGGGTTGAGGAAGCCGGATACTCCTTTTCAGGGGCATACTAAACGTAATCTGCAGTACGGATTTGAGAATTCGAACGGCAGTCTTGGGATCGGCTTGTGGCAGGCTTATGGTTGTGCGATTGAATTGAAACAGAATGTATTCTGTATTGCGGGCGATGGCGAGTTTCAGGAACCGATATCGATGGGAATATTTACAGTTCCTCATTACTTAAAACCGGCAGCTAACTATACATTAATTGTAAATCACAATGGACTCGCGCAAGACAGCGCCGTAGATATCGGCCCCTTGAAAGATGTAGCTGAAGCGTATAAATGGCATACGAGCCAGATCGACGGTCACGATTTTCATGAGTTGGATAACGCAATACAGGAAGCGGTATCTGAGAAAGCGCGTCCCTCGGTAATAATCTGCAATACCATAAAGGGCAAAGGAGGATCGATAGATCGCGAAGGCAAATTAGGCAGTCATGGAGCGCCGCCTAAAAAGGAAGAGGATCTAAAAAATTACCTGGATGGACTTGAATCAGCTTGGAGGACAGGACAATAGAGACTTACGGCAATATTTCACTTAGAGACGCCTTCGGGAAAACATTGGTCGAAGCCGGCGAGCGGTGGGAAGACCTTCGAGTGTTCGACGCCGGCACAAAGAACTCGACCAAAAGTGAGTTGTTCGAGAAAGCCTATCCCGACAGGTTTTACACGCCGGGCATAAACGAACCGGGGATGATCGCCCTTGCAACGGGTTTGGCGATGGCGGGCAAACGAGTCGTTGCTGCGGATATGTCCGTTTTCCTTCACCACGCTTATGCGCAGATTCGCGCTGCAATTCGCCAGGGAAGCGGCGTCCATTTGGTAATTGCTGCAAGCCACACAGGAATAGCTGTTGGCCCTGACGGCGGCTCCGCGCATGACATTACGGACGTAGCCAGAATGCGATTAATTCCCGGCATGAACGTGCTGACTCCCTGGGACGGCAATCAAACGCGAAGCATGGTTTTAGAAATACTGTCCAAACCGGGATTTTACTACCTGAGGCTTAATCGACCTCCAATACCGATATTTTGCAGGGAAAATGTCCCGTTTGAACTGGGAAAGGCTTACAAGCTGCGCCTCGGCGAAAAGATCACAATTATCGCAATGGGCGATAAAGTGTGCGCTGCTCTTCAGGCTGCCGAACAACTTGGAGAAGGTTTCGCAGATGTGATCGCGGTCTCGACCGTAGAACCTTTTGATGCAAAGACTGTAATCGAATCCGTAAAAAAAACCGGTAAAGTTGTTACCGTTGAAGACCACATGTATGTCGGAGGGCTGTTCGAACTCGTTGCGGGAGTTTTAGCGAAACATAACCCGGCGCCAATTTGGAGGCTATCACTGGATAGAATGGTTACAACTTCGGGGCAGCCTGATGAATTGGCTCGAAAATACGAAATCGATAAGGAAGCGATCGTCGATGTTTGCAGAAAATTCGTCGATGGAGTTTAACTGCGTCAGATTTTTCGCGAATGGCGTCAACGAAACTGCAAAAGGATACAGGAGAGCTTGCAGACGCCCTCGTCTGCAAGCTTTGTGTAAGGATATTTATTTACCTTGCAGACGAGGGCGTCTGCAAGCTGACGTTGTGTAAGGAGATTTAGTTACCTTGCAGACGAGGGCGTCTGCAAGCGGGTGCTGTGTAAGGAGATTTAGTTACCTTGCAGACGAGGGCGTCTGCAAGCTGACGCTGTGTAAGGACATTTAGTTAACTTGCAGACGAGGGCGTCTGCAAGCTGAAGGACGAGGGCGTCTGCAAGCTGAAGGTAAGCGGGCGTTGTGTAGGGAGATTTAGTTAACTTGCAGACGAGGGCGTCTGCAAGCTGAAGGACGAGGGCGTCTGC
>CAZWOY010000053.1:0-1579 GCA_964635255.1 uncultured bacterium | reverse complement strand
AAGCTGAAGGTAAGCGGGCGTTGTGTAGGGAGATTTAATTAACTTGCAGACGAGGGCGTCTGCAAGCTCGCTTTCATGTTTTCGGACGGATCAATCGGAGTAGGATTTAAATTGAGTAATCTGCTTGAAGTAAAAGATTTAAGAACATATTTTTATTCAGACGATGGGATCGCAAAAGCGGTCGATGGCGTCAATTTCAATGTACGGGAAGGAAAAACCCTCGGGATCGTGGGCGAATCCGGCTGCGGAAAGACGGTGAGCTGTTTGTCTATTTTGAAACTTATCCCTATGCCGCCTGGAAAAATTGAAAGCGGCGAAGCTCATTTTACAGGGCGAGATCTGTTAAAACTGCCGGAACCGGATCTGCGTAAAATCCGCGGCAATGATATAGCTATGATTTTTCAAGAGCCGATGACCTCGCTCAATCCTGTGTTTACCTGCGGGGATCAGGTTATCGAAGCCATTCGACTCCACCAGAAAGTGAGTAAAATCGAAGCCCGTAAGCGCGCTTTGGAGATGTTTATCAAGGTTGGCATTCCTGATCCGGATCGAAGGCTCGATGAATATCCTCACCAATTGTCAGGCGGACTCAGGCAGCGCGTTATGATAGCGATGGCGTTGTCCTGCAACCCCAGACTACTCATCTGCGACGAACCGACGACGGCGCTCGACGTCACTATTCAAGCTCAAATACTCGCATTGCTTAAAAGGCTTCAGCGGGATCTGAAAATGTCGATTATAATGATAACGCATGATCTCGGCGTTATCGCGCAAATCGCCGATTATGTAATTGTGATGTATGCCGGCAAGATAGTCGAATCCGGTTTGATAAATACGATTTTTCACAATCCTCAGCATCCCTATACGATAGGACTGCAAAAGGCTATTCCGCACATGGGAGTTGCGAGAGACAGATTAAATCAAATAAAGGGCCGCGTGCCGAATCCACTCGATTTTTCCGAAGGCTGCAGATTTAACGACCGCTGTCCGGTGGCAATCGATAAATGTAAAATTGAAGAACCGCCCCTGAAAAAAAACTTGCAGGACACAGAAGCGGCTTGTTGGCGCATCGGTCATTTTGATTCGGATAAATTGTACGAAATTCCAAACGCCGGTTAGTATGTTTTATTAGCTATATGCGCTAAATCATTCGAACCGCTCCAGCAATCCGGCAAAAGATTTAAAGAGTCTGAAGATATTCTCGGGCGCAGGAGCAAGCGTCTATTTCTGTGCAATGCCGCGTTCGGACGCGGATGTTTGTAATCTCTCATTATCGGATAATCTACCTTAAAGTAAACTTGAAACGAACGCAAGACTGCCTTCTTTGAAAATGGATTCGATTCCTCAAGATCATAGCGCCAAATCCATCGATCAACGCCCCCTTTGCGATGTGGTTTTTTCAACTTCGCCATTTGGAATATATACATATTTACTTCCCGATCGCTTAGACTATTGTGAAACCGGAGTCAGAGTCCGCGTTCCGTTCGGAAGTCAAAATCGCGTTGGATTTCTTGTCAGGAAGTATAAAGGCTCGCCTGCAATAAACCTGCGCGAGATCGAAGCTCTGATCGATGAGGAG